>JBKPFP010000278.1:0-8528 GCA_046744435.1 Actinomycetota bacterium
GCCTCGATCCGCCGCACGGTGCCCGAGCGCGACCGCATGACGATCGAGTCCGTGACCGCGCCCTGCGTCGTGTAGCGCACTCCGCGCAGCAGCGCGCCGGTCGTGACGCCCGTGGCCGCGAAGAAGACGTCGTCCCCGCCGACGAGGTCGTCGGTCGTCAGCACCCGGTCGAGGTCGTAGCCGGCGTCGACGAGTGCCTGGCGCTCCTCGTCCGACCGCGGCCACAGCTTGCCCTGCAAGGTGCCGCCGACGCACTTAAGCGCCGCGGCCGAGAGCACGCCCTCGGGAGTGCCGCCGATCCCCATCAGGAGGTCGACGCCGGTCCCCGCCTGCGCGGCGGCGATCGCGGGCGCCACGTCGCCGTCCGTGATCAACAGCACCTTGGCCTCGACCGCACGCAGCTCCGCGATCAGCCCCGTGTGCCGGTCGCGCTCGAGCACGACGACGGTGACCTCGCTCGGCCTGACGCCCTTCGCCTTGGCCACGCGCTTGACGTTGTCCGCGGGCGGCGCCTCGATGTCGACGGCGTCCGCCGCCTCGGCACCGCAGGCGATCTTGTCCATGTAGACCGCCGCGCCCGGGAAGAACATCGTCCCTCGCTCCGAGGCGGCGATCGTCGCAATCGCGTTCGGCTGGCCCTTGGCGGTCAGCGTGGTGCCTTCGAGCGGGTCGACGGCCACGTCCACCTCGGGGCCGGACCCCGAGCCGATCTCCTCGCCGTTGTAGAGCATCGGCGCCTCGTCCTTCTCGCCCTCGCCGATGACAACGACTCCGGACATGGAGACGGTGTCGAGCATCAGCCGCATCCCGTCGACGGCCGCCTGATCGGCGGAGATCTTGTCCCCGCGGCCGATCCAGCGGCCTGCGCCCATCGCCGCGGACTCGGTCACGCGGACGAGCTCGAGCGCGAGGTTGCGGTCGGGAGCGGTGCCGGAAGTGCCTGCTCGCGCGCCGGTTTCCGCCGCCTGGGTCACGGGCCCATCCTACTCCCCGCCGGTTGCGGGGCCACCTCGATGGGAGCGGCATCCGCCGGCTCGAAGAGGACGACGGCGAGGCCGCCCGCGATGACGAGCGCCCCACCGAGCGCCGTCTGCCACGTCAGCTGCTCGCCCAGCAGCGCCCAGGCGAGCAGCGCCGCGGAGACCGGCTCCAGGTACGCGAGGATGCCGATCGCCTGCGCTGTCACCTTACGGATGAGCCAGACGTAGAGGTAGCCGGTGACCGCCGTGAAGACGACGCCGAGCAGCACGAGGTAGCCGAGCTCGCCCGCGGTCGGCGCGATTCGGTCCGCGCTCACGAGCAGCGGGAGCATCACGAGGCCGCTCACTGTGTAGTTCCAGAAGGTCAGACCGGCCGCCGAGACACGCGCTGCGACCCGCTTCGTGCCGATCACGAGCCCTGCATAGGTGATCGCGGTGCCGAGCCCGGTCAGGACGGCGAGCGGGCGCGCATTCACGTCCTCCCCGCCTGCAAACGCGACGAGGGCGAGCCCGCCGACCGAGGGCACGAGCGCGAGCAGCGCGACTGCGCTGTGCCGCTCCGGAAGGAAGAACGGCCCTAGCAGCGCGACGGCGATCGGCGCGAGGTACGCCGTCAGGACGGCGAGGACGACCGACGACAGCTTGATGGTCTCGAAGAAGAGGAACCAGTGCACGCCGAGCGTCGTGCCGAGCAGCAGCGCGTAGCGCCTCGTGGCGCGCCTGCGCAGCACGAAGAGCCGCCTCGTGACGGCGAGCACGAGCCCGATCGTGGCCACCGCGAAGACGCAGCGATAGAAGACGAGCACCTCGGCGTCGAGGTCGACCTCGCTGGCGATGATCGAGACGAAGCCGAAGCTGGCCGCGAGCCCAGCGACGGCGACGTTCCAGCGCACGGGCTACATCCGCTCGGGCGCTTCGACTCCGATCAGCTGCAGGGAGCGCGCGATCACGGTCTGCGTCGCCCTGACGAGGCCGAGCCGGAAAGCCTCCGACTCGCTGCCGAGGACGCGGTTCTCGTGGTAGAAGCGGTGGAAGTCGTCCGCGACGCGGATCGCGTAGGTCGGAATCGCCTGCGGCCCGCGCCGCTCGACCGCCTCCGCGACGACCTCCGGGAATTCCGCCAGCCGCTTGATCAGGTCGCGCTCCTCGGCGGACAGCGCGGCCGGCACCTCGCCTCCGACCGGCGCCGTGCCCGCGTTCCGCAGCACCCCGGCCGTGCGCGCGTGCGCGTACTGCACGTAGTAGACGGGGTTCTTCTGCGTCTTCTCGGCCGCGAGGTCGACGTCGATCTCGATCGGCTGGTCGGGCCCCCGCGAGACCAGGTACCAGCGGGCCGCGTCCACCCCGACCTCGTCCATGAACTCGTCGAGGAAGACGACGTCGCCGCGCCGCTTCGACACCTTCTTCTGCTCGCCGGCCTCGGTCAGGTGCACGAGCTGGTAGATGAGCACCTCGACGCGCTCGGCGTCGTAGCCGAGCATCCGCGCCACGATCGGGTACCAGCCGCGGACTCCGTGGTGATCGGCGCCGAGGACGTAGATGAGCCGGTCGAAGCCGCGGTCGAGCTTGTCTGCCAGGTAGACGATGTCGACGGCGGCATAGGTCGGGAGCCCGCCCCGCTCCGGCGAGCGCACGAGCACTCGGTCTTTCTCGTCCCCGAACCTCGAGGACCGCACCCAGATCGCCCCGTCGGCCTCGTACGTGTCGAGCCGCTCGATGAGCTGCGGCAGGCGCCCCTCGAGCTCGCTCTGCCGCCTCCACGTGTCGAAGGGGATGCGGAAGCGCTCGAGCGTCGCCTCGATCCGCTCGAGCATCGGCGGCACCGGGTCTCCCTCCTGCCGCGCGAGCTCCTCGACGTACGCACCCTGGTACCCGCCCTCGGGCGGCTCCTCCCCACTCCGGCGCGCCTCCACCGAGGCGCGGAAGAGCTGCGTCTGCGAGCCCGAGTCGTTGATGTAGTACTCGCGCTCGACCTCGTGGCCGGCGTGCTCGAGCAGCCGCGCGACCGAGTCCCCGTAGGCGGCGTTGCGGGCCGAGGCGACCGTGATCGGCCCGGTCGGGTTGGCGGAGACCATCTCCACCTGCACGCGCTCGCGCGGGTCGGCGAAGCCGCCGCCGTAGCTCTCGCCCGCCTCGAGGATCTCGGCGAGGGCGTCGCCGTACCAGGCGGGCGCCAGCCAGAGGTTGACGAAGCCCGGGCCGGCGACCTCGGCCCGCTCGACGACGTCGAGCCGCCCCGCGGCCTCGGCGAGCTCCTCCGCGAGCTCGCGCGGCGACCGCTTGCGGACCGGCGCGAGCTGGAGCGCGACGTTCGTCGCGTAGTCGCCGTGCTCGGCGTTCGACGGCCGCTCGAGCGTCACGGGCGCGTCGGCGGCGTCCGCGAGCTCGCCGGCGAGCCGGGATACGGCCTCAGCCGGCAACGGGCTGCCGCGGGGCGAAGAGCTCCTCGAGGGCGCGCAGCTCGGCCTGCGTTCCGACGGAGATCATCACGTCGCCCGCCTCGAGGACCACCTCGGGGTCCGGCGTCGTGTCGAACGTGCCGTCGCGTTTACGCAGCGCGATGATCAGCGCGCCGGTGCGCTCGCGGATCTGGAGGTCCTTGATCGACTTGCCGTCCGAGTCGGAGCCCGTCGTGAGCTCGATCTCCTCGAAGCGCAGGTCCGGGCCGCCGGTGGCCGAGGCCGCGTCGAGGAACGCTGCGACCTGCGGCTTGAGGACGAGCGTCGCCATCTCCTTGCCCGCGGTCGAGTAGGGCTGGACGACGCGGTTGGCGCCTGCGCGACGCAGCTTCTCGGCCACGTCCTCCTCGGCGCAGCGGGCAACGATGAAGAGATCCGGGCGCTCGCTCCGCGCCGAGAGCGTGATGTAGAGGTTGTCGACGTCGGAGTCCGACGAGGCGACGAGGCCGCGTGCTCGGGCCAGCCCGGCCGCGGCGAGATCCTCGTCGTCGGTCCCGTTCCCCTCGATGAAGTGGTCGCCGCGTTCGCGCGCGGCCTCGATCGCGTCCTGGTTGAAGTCGAGGACGACGTAGCGGGCTCCCGCCTCCCGGAATTCCTCGGCGACGCGGCGGCCGACCCGTCCGTAGCCGCAGATGATGTAGTGGTCCTCCAGCTTGTCGATCGCTCGCTGCCTCCTTCGCTCGGCCCACGTTCCGCTGACGACGCCTCGCGTGATGCTCTCCACGAGCACCGCGCCGATGTAACCGAAGATTGCCAACCCAGAGAGGACGAGGAGCATCGTGACGATCTCGCCCCCCGTTCCGGCCGGTCGCGAATCGACTCCGGCGAGGGACGAGGTCACGATCGCCCGGTAGAGGGCGTCCTCCCAGTCCTCGTCGAGGGCGATCTTGAAACCGATCGTCCCCGCAGCGAGCACGCATGCTCCGAAGATCAGCGCGACCGCAAGTCTCCGGAGCCAGGACGCTTCGTACACCGGGCTGTATCGTAGAACCGTGGACGAGGATCCCCAGCAGCGCCAGCTGAACATCCACCTCGACCCGGAGAACCTCGCCGGCGTCTACTCGAACTTCGCGAACATCAGCTTCTCGGACTACGAGTTCACGCTCACGTTCGCCCGTATCGACCACGAGGTCGAGGAAGGCGACGTGCCGGGCGTTGTCGTCGCGCGCGTGAACATGTCGACGAGGTTCATGCACGAGCTGCTCGAGGCGATGAACGACGCCTACTCGAAGTGGACGAGCCGGGAGGGGATCCGGAACCTGCCGGAGACCCCCTCGGGCGACGACGACTCCTAGCGCGTAGCGCTTCCCCGCTCGCGCTTCCAGGCCTCGGCCATCTCGATGCGCTGCATGAGCGTCGGGTGCGTGCCGAAGAAGATCCGCGCCCACTTCGGCGGGTCGGGCTGCCCGAGGCTCGTCTCGGAGAAGCCCTCCATCAGCTTCTGCATCGAGTCGGGATCGCGCGTCGCCTTCAGCGCGCCCCAGTCCGCCTCGGCCTCGTAGCGCCGTGAGACGAGATTCGTCACCGGGGCGATGGCGACGTTCGCCAGCACGAGCACGAGCGCCCCGTACGGCAGCACCCCAGGGTCGCCCAGCCCCCCTCGGCGCCGCGTCGCCTCGGCGACGACGAAGGCGATCGGGAAGGTGAAGAGCGCGAACCAGCCGAGGCCCTTCCAGAGGTGGTGACGCGCGATGTGGGTGAACTCGTGCGCCACGACGACGCGCACCTCGCCGCGGTCGAAGCGCCCGTCGAGGAGCGTGTCCCAGAGGACGATGCGCTCGGTCGGGCCGAGCCCCGCGGCGAACGCGTTCGCCTGGGACGTGACGTTGCTCACCTTCTCGATGTCGACCGGCGTGCCCTTGGCGCCGGTGCGGGCGGCGAGCACCCGCACGTCCTGCCTCAGCTGCGGGCTCTTCGGTTTGTCGATGCCGAAGGCGAGCAGGTACGGGGCGATGAAGAGGAAGAACGTCGTCAGGGCGAGGAAGAAGGGCGTCACCGCCGCCCACCAAAAGCGCGGGTAGCGGCGGGCGAAGCCCATCACGATCGCGATCACGAGCATGACGTAGAGGACCGCGCCGCCGAGCTCGGCCCACGGGGCGACCAGCCACTCGATCCACGACCCCTCGGCCAGGTCGTGCCGCTCGTCCCACCAGCGCAACGTGATCGAGAACGGGAGGTTCACAGCCCAGAGGACGACGAGCATCACCATCCCGACGATCATCCCGGCGCCGATCGGGCCCAATCCGGTCGAGCGCGCGAGGCGCGGCATCCGCCGGATGAGCACGAGCAGCGCGAAGACCGTAGCGACGAGCGAGAGCACGAGGACCGTGCGCACGAAGCGCGAATAGTCGGCCGTCTCGTCCAGCTGGGCGGCGGTGAAGTAGTCCCGCGGGCTCAGGTCGGGCAGACGCAGGTCGGAGGGGACATCCGTGTTCCACAGGAACCACGCCGCGACGAGCCACGGGATCGCGAGCGCGGTTATGGTCGCGAGTGTCTTGCGCGTCGCCGTCATCTCGGACGTCCACGGCAACCTACATGCCCTCCAGGCCGTGCTCGACGCGCTCGAGGACGACTCTCCCGACGAGATCTGGTCGCTCGGGGACGTCGTCGGGTACGGGCCCCGGCCCAACCCGTGCTGCACGCTCGTCGCCGAGCGGGCGCGCATCGGCCTGGCCGGAAACCACGACCTGGGCGTCCTCGGGGCGATCGACCTCGCAGAGTTCTCGGACGAGGCCGCGGCCAGCGCGCGCTGGACGCAGACGGTTCTGACCGAGGAGTCGCGCGCCTACCTCGAGCGCCTTCCCTCGCACGCGAAGGCGCCTGACGCCGACCTCTACCACGCCAGCCCGCGCGACCCGGTCTGGGACTACATCCTGACGGCCGACGCCGCCCTCGACGCGCTCGAGCTGACCGAGGCGCCGGTCGTGCTCGTCGGGCACAGCCACGTCGCCCTGGCGATCGGGCTCGACGAGCAGCAGCTGAGCGGCGGGCTCGCGCCGGCCGGTCACGAGGTCGACCTCTCGCGCGGGCGGTGGCTGCTCAACCCCGGCTCGGTCGGCCAGCCGCGTGACGGCGACCCGCGCGCGGCGTACCTGCTGCTCGACCGGGAGGCGCAGCGGGCCAGGTTCTGCCGGATCTCCTACCCTGTCGAGCGCACGCAGGCCGAGATTCGGGAAAGGAACCTTCCAGATGCGCTTGCTCATCGCCTCGCTCACGGCGTGTAGCGCCGCCCTGCTGCTCACGGCCTGTGGCGGCGAGGAGCGGGCCGCGCCTCCGCCCCGCATCGAGCCGGTGACTGCGCAGCAGCTGGCCGTCCTGAGCGAGGAGGTCGCCGATCTCGCCGGCAACGACGAGTGCGCCGCCGCCGAGCGGGCGGACGACCTCTACAACGCCGCGGTGGAGGCGCGTGACGCAGGCCGCGTCCCGGCGCGACTGGCTTCGGAGCTCGTCGCGCACGCCGAGGAGCTGAGGAACGAGCTCAACTGCCCGCAGCCTCCACCACCGCCGACAACCACCGAGGAGGACCGGGACCACAACCGCGACGAGAAGGGCAAGGGCAAGGGCAGGGGCAAGCGCGGAGGCGACGAGGATTGAGCGTCCAGGCGATCGCGGGCGGCCGCTATGCGGTCGAGCGGACGCTCGGAACTGGCGGCATGGCAGTCGTCTACCTGGCCCGCGACGAGGAGCTCGGCCGGCCCGTCGCGATCAAGGTGCTCGAGGAGCGCTTCGCGGGCGACGAGCACTTCCGCGAGCGCTTCGTGCGTGAAGCGCGCATGGCCGCGGGCCTCGCCCACCCGAACGTCGTCAGCATCTACGACGCGGGCGAGGAGGACGGCACGCCGTTCATCGTCATGGAGTGCGTCGAGGGCACGACGCTCGCCGAAGAGGTTGCTCGGCGAAAGCGGCTCCCGGCCGGCGAGGTCGTCGACCTCGCGCTCCAGGCCTGCGGCGGCCTCGCACACGCCCACGACGCCGGTCTCGTGCACCGCGACGTCAAGCCGCAGAACTTGCTTCTCCGCGAGGACGGCGTGCTCAAGATCGCCGACTTCGGGATCGCGCGCACCGCCGATGCGACGCAGCTGACGCAGGTCGGCACCGTGCTCGGGACCGTCCAGTACCTCTCGCCGGAGCAGGCGGCCGGCGAGCAGGTGACCGCGGCGGCGGACCTCTACTCGCTCGGCGCCGTCCTCTACGAGCTGCTCACCGGACGGCCGCCGCGCAGCTTCGAGTCGCTCGCGGAGCTGGGCGCGAGGCAGGGCGAGCCGATCGCCCCGGTGCGCGAGCTCGCGCCCGAGGTGCCCGAGGCGCTCGAGGAGGTCGTCATGCGCTGCCTCGCCAAGAACGCTGCCTACCGGCCGGAGTCGGCCGCCGCCCTCGCACATCAGCTCGCGGCCGCCTCCCCTGAGCCACCGACGCAGCCGCTGCCGCCAGCGACGGACGCGCGCGCAACCGAGGTCATGCCGGCACGCCGGGCCGAGCGGGTGCCGGCCCCACGGCGGCGTACCGCCTGGTTCGTGGTCGGTGCGGCCGCGCTGCTGGCGGCGGTCCTGATCGCCCTCGCCGTGACGGTGAGCGACGACTCGGGCGGGACGCCGCGGCAAACGCCCGCGGTCGAGCCGGTGCCGCCGGGGGCCTCGCCGGCACAGCGCGCGCGAAACCTCGCGGAGTGGATCCGCGAGCACTCCGGCTGAGACGAGCTACGTGGCGGCGGGAACCTCGACGGGAGCTGCTGCTTCTTCCTCCTCGCCGAAGGTGATGCCCTCGCGCGCGAGCGAGTCCTGCACCTCTTCGCGCGCCTTGTAGATGCGCCACTTGACGGTCGCAAGCGTGATCTCGAGCGAGTCGGCGATCTCCGTGTACGAGAGGCCGACGACGTCGCGGAGCAGGAGCGCCATCTTCAGGTCGACGGTCAGGCTCTCGACCGCGCGCCAGACCGCATCCATCGCCTCCACCTGCTCGACTGGCGCGTCGAGCACCTCGAGGTGCGGGACGTCGTCCAGCATCACGGTCAGCCGCGGCCGGCGCTCGTTCGCGCGCAGCTCGTCGAGCACGCGGTTCTTCGTCACCTGGAAGAGCCAGGTCGTGAACC
>JBKPFP010000477.1:0-27552 GCA_046744435.1 Actinomycetota bacterium
AACGAGACAACGCTTCATGAGGCACCGCCCTGACTTTCGCGTCGAGGTGCCGCCCTGCGGTGTTGCTAACCGCCCAGGACTGGTTCAGCTACCGACCCCGCTCACGGCCAGGGCGAGGTAGCCGCCGTAGACCGCAACTAGGGCAGCGCCCTCGCGCCGGTCCAGCCCGCCGCGGAGGGCGAGCAGCACGCACAGTGCGCCGGTGGCGATGAGCGCGGCCGGCAAGTGCAGGTGCCGCGTGGCGGCATCGAGCGGAAGCGGCTGGACGAGCGCGATCACGCCGGCGTTGAAGGCGATGAAGTGGACGATGGTGCCGAGGACGTTGGCGAGCGCGACATCCGGGCGACCGCGCCGCGCCGGGAGGGCGACGCGTGCGAGCTCTTCGGCCTCGACGCTGGCAGCGACCGCTGTGTTGCCGAGCAGCGTCGCCGAGACGCCGAAGCGCGACACGGCCTTGCGGAGGCCCTCGCCGAGCAGCTCGCCGCCAAGCGTGAGCACGGCCAAGCCCGCGAGGACGAGGAGGAGGGCGCGGTTGCGCCGCTCGACGGGCTCGGCCGCGAGCAGCGAGCGGCCGGAGCGGGCGAGCCCCGTGAGCGCAAGCGCGAACCAGAGCAGGAGCAGGCCGCCGTCGAGCCGGCTGAGGGTGCCGTCGAGGGCGAGCAGGAGCAGCGGGAGGGGAGCGGCCCCGGTCCAGACCAGTGACGGGAGGGGCAGACGGGCACGCATCGGGGCGATCAGTGCGCCGAGGCCGGCCACGCCGGCGGCGAGGAAGGTCGTGCCGCCGAGGAAGGTGCCGGCCGCCGCTCCGGGCAGGCCCTTGGCGTTGGCGGCGATGCCGGCGGCGAGGTTCTCGAGCTCGAAGCCGGACAGGACGACCGTGACGACGAAGGCGGGCAGGCGCAGGCGGGCGGCGACACCGAGCAGGCCGCGGAAGAAGGCGTCTGCGCCGGCGATAACGAGCGCGACGCCGGTGATGAGCAGCGCGAGGGCGGCGAGCGAGGACACCGAGGGCGATTGTCCGTTCCGGTCGGCCCCACGGACCACGGTCACTCACCTCGGCGGCGCGATCTCCATCATTACACGAGAGCGTGTACAAGTGGGACTCGATGGCGACGCTCCCGCTCGTGAGTCTGCCGCGGATCGTCTGCGACCCCGCCCAGCCGCCGCTTGCCGAGCGGCCGCTGATCGACGAGGCGCAGGCGCACGAGCTTGTCTCGCTGTTCAAGGTGCTCGCCAGCGACAGCCGGTTGCGGCTCCTGCACGCGCTCGAGCGCGCCGAGGAGCTGTGCGTGACCGATCTCGCCGCCGAGGTGGGGATGACGCCGCAGGCGGTGTCGAACCAGCTGCAGCGGCTGGTCGATCGGCGCATCCTTGCCGCCGAGCGCCGCGGCAACAACGTCTTCTACCGGATCGTCGATCCGTGCGTGACGAGTCTGCTGGAACTGGGGCTCTGCCTGAACGCCGCCACGCAGCGAGGGCTTTCGCGCGGGTGACCGCAGCTCGAGCTCCGGAGCTGCCGACTCGCCGCGACCGCTTCCACGTCGACCGCAGCTGCTGCGTCGACTGCTCGGCGGACCTCGGCGCGACGCTCCGGAGGCTGCCGGGGGTGAGCGGGGTTGAGTGGTCGCCGGGCGCCGGGGTGGTTGTCGTTGAGCACGACGGACGCGTCTCGAACGAGACGGTGCGGCGGGAGGCCGGACGTTCGGGCATTGCCCTCCTTCCGGCCGACGAGGGCGGCATCCAGACTGCGTCGCGCTGGTGGCGGCAGCCGCGCTTTCTGCTGCTCGGCGCTGCCGCGGCGCTGCTCATCGCCGGCTTCGTGCTGGACACGCTTGACGTCGCGCACGCCGCCGCCAACGGCCTGTACTTCGCCACGATCGCGGTCGGAGGGATCGAGCCCGCGAAGAGCGCCTGGCAGGCGCTGGGCGCGCGCAGGCTGACGATCTCGACGCTGCTCGTGGTCGCGGTCGCGGGGGCGATCGCGCTCGGCGTCTACGAGGAAGCGGCCCTGCTGACGGTCATCTTCTCGCTCGGCGCCGTGCTGGAGGGCTACGTGAGCGACCGCGCGCGCGGCTCGATCCGGGCGCTGATGGCCCTCGCCCCGCCGATGGCGCGCCGGCGCCGCAGCGACGGCGCACTCGATCAGGTCGCGGTCGAGCTGCTCGAGCCGGGCGACGTCGTGCTCGTCCGCCCCGGCGAGCGGCTGCCGACCGACGGCGAGGTGGTCGCCGGCTCCTCGGCCGTCGACCAGAGCGCGATCACCGGCGAGTCGATGCCGGTCGAGGTCGGCGCGGGCTCGCGGGTGTTCGGCGGCACCGTGAACGGCCTCGGCGCGCTCGAGATCCGGGTCGGCAAGCGCTACTCCGACACGACGCTGGCGCGGATCATCCGCCAGGTCGAGGAGGCGCAGGCGGCGAAGGGCAGCAGCCAGCGCTTCGCCGACCGCTTCGGCGCCCTCTACACACCGGCGATGTTCGCGCTCGCCCTAGTCGTCGCGGTCCTGCCGCCGCTAGCCGGCGCGAGCGCACGCGAGTGGATCTACCGCGCGCTGGTTGTGCTCGTGGTCTCCTGCTCGTGCGGCCTGATCATGTCCGTACCGGGCGCGGTCGTCGCGGCGATCTCCCGCGCCGCCCGAAGCGGCATCCTGATCAAGGGCGGCGCCTACCTGGAACGGCTCGCGACCGTGCGTGCCGTCGCCTTCGACAAGACCGGCACGCTCACACGCGGCCGCCCCGAGCTGACCGACGTAGAGAGCTTCGACGGCCTCGAGCGGGTGGAGCTGCTTCGCCTTGCCGCCTCGGTCGAGGCGGCGAGCGAGCATCCGCTGGCCGCGGCGATCGTCGGCGCGGCCGAAGCCGAAGCCATCGCTCTCACGCCCGCCGCCGATCTGCACGCTCTCCCCGGCGTCGGAGTGGAAGCAAGCGTCAACGGCCGCCGCGTCTTCGTCGGCCGCCTCGACGGTGGCGACAACGGTGTGGTGCGCGCGGAGTTCGATGGTCTCGAGGCTGCCGGGAAGACGGCGGTCGTCGTCGCCGACGCCGACGGACGCCCGCTCGGGGTGATCGCGGTCGCCGACGAGCTAAGGCCGAAGGCCACCGAGGTCGTCGCCTCGCTGCGCGAGATCGGGATCGAGCACGTGCTCATGCTCACCGGCGACAACGAACGCGTCGCGGCCGCGATCGCCCGCCAGGTCGGGATCGACGACTGGCGCGCCGGCATGCTCCCCGAGGACAAGACCGCGGCGATCGACAGCCTGCGCCGCCAGCACGGCGCGATCGCAATGCTCGGCGACGGCGTCAACGACGCGCCCGCGCTCGCCTCCGCCGAGGTCGGAATCGCGATGGGGGCAGCCGGAAGCGACGTCGCCCTCGAGACGGCCGACGTCGCCCTGATGGCCGACGACCTCACCCGCCTCCCGGCCGCGCTCCGGCTCGCCCGCAAGGCGCTCACCAACATCCGTCAGAACATCGTCCTGTCGCTCGTGACGATCGCCGTCCTCGTCCCGGCGGCGCTGCTCGGCTACCTCTCGCTCACCAGTGGCCTGCTCCTGAACGAAGGCACAGCGCTGCTGATCATCGCGAACGCGTTGCGCCTCCTCCGCGACGGCGAGGCTGCGGCAGGCTAAGGCGTGCGCGCCGCCAACCGGGGCGACGAGCGCCGCGGCTGCGGCGAATGTCGCCGCCGCGACGAACGCGGCCACGGCGAGCGAGAGGCCAGCGGGCCCGGCTGGGCAGGAGACGGCCGGAGGTCGAGCCTAGCTCGTCGCGACTGGGGAGCGTTGGCTCTCGGCGAGGTAGGAGCTGGCCTCGCGGTAGGCGAGGACGAGCACGAACGATCGCACTGGCGCGTCGGCGTAGCGAGCGAGGACGGCGTCAGCGCAGGCGCGGATCTCTGCAGGTGTGTGCGTGCGGGCGAATTTCGAGTCGAGCGAGGGGAGCAGCTTCTCCAGGCGCAGGCGATGCGCGGTCGCGCTGGCTCGAACATCGTCGAGTCGCTCGGCGATGAACACCTTGACGTGCTCTTCGATCAGATTACGGATCTCGCGCACCCCCGCCAGCGACTGGCCGGCAGGGTCGGGCACGTCCCATTCCTCGACATCTGCGGCGACGTAGAGGCACTCGGCGCCGCAGGCGAGCGTGACGCCGTAGTCGGCGTGGAGCTGCATCTCGAGGTCGAGCCGCTTCGGGCGGCGATCGGAGATGTCGATGCCGACCTCGCGCATCGCCTCGACCACGTTTGGCCAGATTGCCTCGGCGGGTTCGTCGCCGGCGGACTCGGTGCGGATGTCGGCCGGCGCGTAGCGCTCGAAGAACGCTTGCGCCATCTGCGAGCGGCCGGCGTTGTGGCTGCAGACGAACAGGACGTACTTCACGGCTCCTCCTTTCGGCTCGACACCGCCGGCTTGTCGCGCACGGCGGAGGCCAGGGCATCGAGGCCGACGTCGCGCTCGGCGCGACCGACCAGGTAGCACAGCAACGGCGCGTTCCTGCGCGCGCCGCTCTCGTGGGCGGCGATGCGTGCAAGGTCGAGCAACGTCAGCTCGGCGTCTTCGCTTAGTTCGAGCTCGCCTGCGGACATGCCGGCCGTGGTTGCGAGCGCGTCGCGGGTCTGTCTGAGCCATTCATCCATCGCGCCTCCTCCTGTCAGGCCGCCTTGACCAGCTTGTCGGCGAGCTCGTCCGGTAAGCCGACCGCGCGCATCTCGCGAGCGACGGCGAGCGCGTCGTAGGCGACGCGCTCGATGGTGACCTCGAGGCCGGCTTCGCCCTCGCCGAGGACGGCGAAGCTCGCGCGCGGGTCGCCGTCCTTGGGCTTGCCGACGGAACCACAGTTCACGAACAGCACCCCGCCGTGCTCGTGTCGCCACGGCTTGTGCGTATGGCCGAAGACGAGCACATCACAGTCGGCGAGCGCGGCGATGCGCTCGAACGTTCGCGCCGGCTTGTCCTCGAAGAGGTACTCGTTGACCTTGCGCGGCGAGCCGTGGACGAGCCGGATGCGCCGACCGGCGAGCTCGAAACGCAGATCGAACGGCAGCTCGCGCATGAACGCCTTCGCGCGCTCGTTGGTGTGCGCGAGCGTCCAGTCGATAGAGAGCTGGCCGATCGCCCGATCGTGTTTGTCGATGTAGGCGCAGCCGCAGTCTTCGAGGTCGCGCCCGATTGCGTAGTCGTAGTTGCCGTAGATCGTCGCGATCGCGTTGTCCTCGATGAGGTGGCAGACCTCGTTTGGGTGCGGCCCGTAACCGACGAGGTCGCCGCCGCAGTAGATCGTTTCGATGGCGAGCTCATCGATGCGCATAAGCACTGCTTCGAGCGCCGGCAGGTTCGCGTGCAGGTCCGTGATGACCGCGACCCGTGCCACGTCAGTCAGCACGACCCGTCTGGAGCGCGAGTGGGTGGCCGCCGACGCAACCCGCCTGCGGCGGCGAAGCCGCAGAGCGAGCGCCTCAAGCCACCTCCTCCTTGCTCGCCGCCGGGCGCAGTGCGATCTCCGCCGGTCGCGTCGCCTCACCGCGGACGTACTGGTAGGCAAGGCCGCCCAGCGCGGCGCCGAGAAGGGGTGCCAGCAGGTAGAGCCAAAGCGCGTGGAGCTCACCGGCAGCCAGTGCGGGGCCGAGCGAGCGGGCCGGGTTCATCGAGGCGCCGGTGATCGGTCCGCCGACGAGGGCGTCGAGCCCGACCGTGCCGCCGATCGCGATCGCCGCCGCCTCGCCGACAGCGCGGGTGTCGGTGGCGACGGCCATGATCACGAACATCGAGAAGAAGGTGAGAACGGTTTCCCAAAGGAAGGCGGGCCCCTCCGAGCCCGACGGCAGCGTTGCACCGACGTTGGCGACGTCTCCCAGTGAGCCGCGCAGAATCAGTGCCGCGACCACCGCGCCGGCGACCTGCGCCGACCAATAGGCGGCAACGCGCGTCCAGGGAAGTGCCGGGTCAGCGCGAAGGCGAAGCTGACGGCCGGGTTGAAGTGCGCGCCAGAGATGTGCCCGACGGCGTAGATCATCGCCATGATCACAAGCCCGAAGGTGAATGCGACGCCGAGGTGGCCCAGCGCCTGCGTCTTGGCGTCGACCATGATCGCGCCGGCGCCGGCGAAGACGAGCGCGAAGGTGCCGATCGTTTCGGCGGCGAGCGCGCGGGCAAGCGGCGCCGTCTGCAATTGCGCTAGCCCGTTGGCGGGCAGTAGTCGGCTTCGTGCGGCGTGTGGAGGGAGCGCTCGAGCTGATCGATGAAGTCGCGTGCGATTTCGAGCGCCTCCTCGTCGACGGAGTAGTAGATCCACGTGCCTTCCCGGCGCGTGGTCACGAGACCGGCTTGGCGGAGGGTCGCCAGGTGCTTGGAGATCCGCGATTGGCTGTAGGGCAAGTCCTCCTGCAGGTGGCAGACACAGAGCGGTCCCCTGGCGGCGATCTGGGCCAGGAGCTCCAGCCGGATCGGGTCGGCAAGGGCCCGGAAGACGTCGAGAGTCAGGTTGCGGGGCTCGGCGACGATGCGCGGCTCGGGCACTGGGCGGGTCGGCTGCGCTGGCTCGATCGTCGGTAACGGCCTGGAAATCGGTCTCGGCGTAGCGTCTGGCATCGGCGCGAGTGTAACGGAGGTGCCGGATAGTCACTATCACCATTCTTTCATCTTGAATATGACGCGCTCAGCATTTATGCTCGCCGCTTCCAGGTCTTAGCAAGTGGGCCTGGCGCGAGAGATGCCCAGCCGGCAACGCGTCATCACGACCGCACCGGCGCCTCGGGGCAGGCGCCGGCCGGTGCGATCGCGCGCCCGCGCTGCAGCACACACCTTGCCCAATCCCCGCGATCGCGAGGAGACACGAAATGGCTGATGAGCGTAGGTTCACGCGCAAGCAGGTACTCGTCGCCGGCGGGGTCGGCGCGGCCGCGGTCGGCGGCGGCGCCGCGGCGGTGGTCATCGCCACCCGCGACGGTGACGGTGCCGACTATCCCCGCTTCACCGTCGCCAAGGTCGCCGACGTGCAGCCGAATCGACCGGTCTCATTCGAGTACCCGCTCAAGGGTCAGCAGAGCATCTTGCTCGACCTCGACGAGGAGATCCCGGGCGGCATCGGCGACAAGAACTCGATCGTCGCCTACAGCGTGCTCTGTCAGCACATGGGCTGCCCGGTGCCGTACAAGGCTGAGGACCGGCAGTTCCAGTGCCCCTGCCACCAGACGAAGTACGACCCGGCGCGCGAGGGCTACGTTATCCAGGGCGTCGCGCAGGAGCCGCTACCGCGGATCGTGCTCGAGATCGACGGCGACGACATCGTCGCCGTCGGCGTCAACGGGCTCATCTACGGCTATCGCGAGAACCTCGCCCCCGGCGAGAAGGTCGCCTGAGAGGAGGAGGCGAGATGGCAACAGACGAAGCCACGCGCAACGGTCTCACTCGTCGCCAGGCCGTCGGCTGGCTCACGGTCGGCGGGGCGACGATCGCCCTGCCCAAGTTCCTCCAGCCGAGCGACGCCGCCGCGGCGAGCGGGCAGGAGAACGCCGACACCATGGCCCTCTTTCTCGGCCAAGACAAGCTGCCGGTGCCACCGGAGAACGCCAAGCGCTACACGACCGCCTGTCAGTTCTGCAACGTCGGCTGCGGCTACATCGTCTACACGTGGGCCGTCGACGACACGCCGGACGAAGGCACGGGCGCGATCGGGGATAGCGAGCCGGCCGGAGCGCTCGGCGAGTGGGTCGCCCCTTCCTTTCTCACCCGCCGCGACATCAACGGCGTCGACTCCTACATCGCGATCGTTCCCGACAAGGACTGCGTCGTCAACAAGGGCGACCATTCGCCACGCGGCGGCACGAACGCGCTCACCGTCTACACCGAGCGCGAGCATCCGCTGACGAAGCCGAGCGAGCGGCTGCTGAAACCGCAGATTCGTAGGGAGAAGGGCGGCGAGCTCGAGGACGCTGGCTGGGACGAGGCGCTCGACCTGATCGCCGACAAGCTCAAGGAGACGCTCGACAGCAAGGGGCCGGCCGCAATCGGCCTTTGGGGCGCCGACCACCTGTCGGCGGAGAAGAACTTCGTCGAGACGCGGCTGTTCTTCGCCGAGCCGCCGCTCGGCCTGTACGACAAAAGCAAGGGCCCGGACGAGGGCGTCGCCGTGCGCGCGATCCACAACCGGGCGAAGTGGAACTCCGAGCACCCCTCGATCGGCGAGCACTTCGGCTCCAACTCGACCCTGCTCTACTCCTACTCCGACTTCGAGGCCGCGGACACGATCCTGCTCTCGGGCTGTAACAGCTACGAGACCGGCACCGTCCTCTACAACCGCATGCACGCCGCCGACAACAAAAAGGTTGTGATCGACCCGAGGCGGACGGTGCCGGCCACGAACGCCGAGGACGGCGGCGGCGTCCACCTGCAGCTGAAGCCGGGGACGGACGTCGTCCTCGTCAACTCGTTGATGAACGTGATCCTCAGCGAGAACCTGCACGACCAGGCCTACATCAACCAGCGGACGAAAACGCAGACATTCCAGGCGCTCAGGAGGATCGTCAGCCAGGACAAGTACCGACCCGAGAACACGGAGAAGGTCACCGGCGTCCCCGCCGCCAAGGTGCGCGCGGCCGCGCGACTGCTAGGTAAGCCGAACAAGACCTCGATCCTGTTCGAGAAGGGGCTCATCTGGCAGGGCACCCAGAACGAGGCGGTCATGTCCACCTACGCCAACCTGGCGCTGCTACTCGGCTCGGTCGGCCGCGAGGGCCAAGTGTTCGGCCGCCAGGGCGGCCACCAGGACGCATACATGTTCGACTTCGACTGGCCACACCCCGAAGCGGACGGACTCAAGCGGCGCAACCTCTGGCACGAGCTCGAGAAGGGCACGATCGACTTCCTCCTCGTGACGATCTGCAACCCGCTCCGGATGTCGCAGCAGACGAAGCAGCTGCGCGAGTTCGTCGAGAAGGTGCCCTTCGTGGTCGAGGTCAACATCCGCCCCTCCGACATGACCGCGGTCGCCGACGTCTCGCTGCCCTCGACCCAGTGGGGCGAGTACACGTACACGCGCGCGAACCTCGAACGGCGGCTGCGGATCAACAACCAGTTCTGCGACCCGCCCGGCGAGGCCCGCTCCGACTACCAGATCATCGTCGACATCGCCCGCCGCTTCGCTGAGAAGCACGGGACGATCGAGGCCTCACGCTGGCAGTACAACGATCACGCCTCCGTCTACGAGGGGCTGCAGCAGACGAAGGAGGGAAAGGCGATCGGCCTCGACCTGCTCTCGCGCGACCGGCTCAAGCAGCTCGGCACCAACGGCATCCAGATCCCGATCACCAAGCGTGGCGACGAGCTCGTCGGCACCAAGCGCGCCTACGAGGACAAATTCGCCACCGAGGACGGCAAGGCCAACTTCGTCCCCCGCGACCAAAACTGGACCGACGCTGACCCGATCGCCTTCCTGCCTGAGGAGATCAAGCCCAACGACCAGTACCCCTACTTCGTCACCACGATTCGGTACCAGGCGGTCTGGCAGTCCGGTTACACCTACCGCTGGACGACCGAGCTCGCCAAGCAGGTCCCCTTCAACGAGATCACGATCAACCCCCAGGACGCGCAGGAGCTCGATGTCTCCGACGGCGACTGGGTGCAGCTCGAGAACCAGTACGCGACCTGCGACGGCGTTGCCAGCGTCTCCGAGATGTGCCCGCCCGGCGTCATGGCCGTCATCTTCGGCTGGCAGGGCCCAAGCGACACCAACCCCAACGGCGAGCCCCGCTACTACGCCAACAACCTCGTCGCCGGGGGCAACCTCCAGCAGCCCTCGAACGCCGCCCTCTACAAGAACACGCGCGCCAAGGCCACGAAGCTCGACCGCGAGCCAATCACCGCCGGGAACACGCCGACGATGAGCTTCGAGGACCGCACCGTCGAAGGCTCGAAGAGCGGCTCCGCCGGCAACCCGGCCAGCAAGGCAGAAGACAAGGTCCAAGTACCAGCCGTCCCCGACCCTACGGAACCGAAGCCGGAGCCGGACTTCGAGGCCGACTAGCCCTCCCGTCCGCCGCGCTTGCTGAGCGATGCCCGAGGCCGTTCAACTGTCGACCCCCGCCTCGGGCCTCGCCGACCGTCTCGGCCGGCCGCTGCACGACCTGCGCGTCTCGGTCACCGACCGCTGCAACTTCCGCTGCGTCTACTGCATGCCGAAAGAGGTCTACGGCCGCGACTTCCAGTTCCTCGAGCGCGCCGCGCTCCTCAGCTTCGAGGAGATCGCCCGGCTGGCGCGAGTCTTCGCCGCGCTCGGCGTCGAGAAGATCCGACTCACTGGCGGTGAGCCGCTCGTTCGTCGCGACCTCGAGCGTTTGGTCGCGATGCTGGCCGCAATCGGCGGCCTCGACCTGACGTTGACGACCAACGGCTCACTGCTCGCGCACAAGGCGGCTGCGTTGGCCGCCGCCGGGCTGAAGCGGGTGACCGTCAGCCTCGACTCACTCGACGACGCCGTCTTCCGAGCGATGAACGACGTCGACTTCCCGGTCGAGCGCGTCCTCGCCGGGATCGAGGCGGCTGCCGCGGCCGGCCTCCCCGTCAAGGTCAACTGCGTCGTCAAGCGCGGCGTCAACGACGACGGACTGGTCGAACTCGCCCGCTTCTTCCACGGCTCCGGTCACACTCTGCGCTTCATCGAGTACATGGACGTCGGAAAGACGAACGGCTGGCGACTCGACGACGTCCTTCCCGCGGCCGAGATCATCGAGCAGATCGATCGCGAGCTACCGCTCGCGCCTGTCGAACCGGCATACCGAGGCGAGGTGGCGCAGCGCTTCCGCTACCTGGACGGCGGCGGCGAGGTCGGGGTGATCGCGTCGGTGACGCAACCGTTCTGTGGCGACTGCACGCGGGCGCGCATCTCCGCCGACGGGCAGCTCTACACCTGCCTGTTCGCCGTGCGCGGACACGACTTGCGCGCCCTCCTGCGCGGCGGCGCCGACGACGCCGTGCTCCGCGACGCGATCACCGCCCTGTGGCTGCGGCGCGCCGACCGCTACTCGGAACTTCGGACCGCAGCGACGGCAGCGCTGCCGAAGGTCGAAATGAGCTACATCGGCGGATGAAGCGCTCCCGTCGCCGCGCGGCTGTCCTCGGCGGCTGCGGCGCCTTTGCAGGCCTGCTCCTGATCGCCGACGATGCCGCGCTCCTGATCGCGTCGGTCGTCCTCGTGGGCGCGTGGGTCCGGCTCGTCCTCGGTGACGGCGAGCGAGAGCTGCAGCGCTTCGAGCGGCTCTGGGCGCCGTTGCTCGACCCCAGGGACCGCGGCGACACCTAGCCCGGCTGAGAATCCGAGCTCAGGAGCGCCTCGAGCCTGCCGAGATCGTCCCGGCTATTGACGTTCGCCAGCATCCGCGCGTCGACCGAAAGAACGCGGACGACCAGCGACTCCAGCGCGCCCCGGAGTGCGAGCTCACCGTCGGCGAGCCGCTGCTCCAGCAGCGGCAGCGCACGACGGCGGTAGGCGCCAGGAAGCGGCCCAGTCTGCGGCACCGCCGCGTCCTCGCAGGCGGCGGCAAGCTCTTGCAGGACCCATGGGGTCACCAACGGACAGTCGACCGGCAGCGCGATAACCACGTCGTGCGACGCCAAGCGCAAGCCCGCGACGAGGCCGGCAAGCGGTGCGCGTACCGCCGAGTCGTCGTCATGGATCGGAAACGGCAGCGCCAACCGATCGGCGTGCTTCCCAACCGCCAACCTCTCATCGCACCAGGCGAGAGCCTCCCAGGCACGCGCGGCGAGAGTCTTGCCGCCGAACTCCGCGAGCGCCTTCGGCGAGCCGAAGCGCCGACTCGCCCCGCCAACGAGCAAGACGCCCGTCACACCCTGAGCGGTTTCAGAAGTTCGGTTCACGCGGCTGCTCGCCAGTCCCCGTGGGCATACCGATCCGGATCGACCGCGCGATCCTCGCCGAAAACCCTCCCACGGGCACAACTAGCAATGGTCTGTCTCAAGCTCTCGGTCTAGTCTGGCCTACGTGAGGCGCACGGAGGCGACGAAGCGATCGATGGTCTTCTCTGGCGCGTCAAGGGTGGCGAGGGTCGCTACTTGCCGCGGTGCGCGAGGTCTGGGTCTTCGGCTCCTATGCGCGCGGCGCGCTCGAGGTCGGCGATGTCGATCTGGCGGTCGAGTTCGAGCAGACGAGGACGAAGCTGGCCTCTGGGCCGCGACTCTGCTTGCCGGCGGCTTCGACGATCTCGGCGCGCTCAGGCGCGAGCTTCGCGGGAACCAGCGCGTGCTCGAGATCCACTTCAACGAACTCGACGACCTGCGCAAGGAGGGCTTCGAGCCACAGCTGCTCTGGCGGCGCGGCGACTCGCTCGAGGAACCCCGCGCTCGACTTGCGACACTGGTGCCAGATCCGGGTGCCCAGCGTGCCGCGCGCGACACTGTTCATCCGCTCTTAACCGAGGTCGAGAAGCTGATCCCGCGCCCGGCGCGCCAGGAGTTCTCGCTGTTCATGTGGGCGGGCTGGCTCGACGCCAAGCTCGTCGAGCTCCGGCCGCGGCAAGCTGCGAGTGCTGTGACCCGCCGCCGCTTCGCCGAGCAGTGGTCAGAGTCCAATTCTCGCTTCCGTGCAGCCCACGCCGTCGCGAGCTACCTCGAGCGGGACGGAATCGCCTCGCTCAGCGCCGGCGGCACCGTCTACTCGGACGAGCGCGAGATCCTCGACCGGGAGCGCGACTACTGGCGCCCACGCGTCGCTGTCCACTTCGGGGCGAAGTTGCTCAAGTGGGCAATGCTCGATTTCGGCCAAGGAACGCCGCGCGTTCTCGTCGTCTTGAACCCGACAGCACGAAATCACACGCTTCGCGCGCTCCCGAGCAACTCGGTGGCGCCCCCATCTACGCTGGCGCGCAACCAGACGACTGACCGGCTCCGGTCTTCGCCGGAGCAGGGAACCGCATTCCAAATGGGTTCGCGTGAGACCCGCCGAGGGCAGAACCCAGCAGCTTTTCCGAGCGGGCAACCAACGCCTGGCCGACGCGGTCGACGACCGCATTCCCGAGTCCGTACGGGTGCCGTTCTTGTGCGAGTGCGCGGATGCATCGTGCGGCGCGGGTGGAGCTTCGCCTCGCTGAATGGGAATCCGTCGCGTCGGAGGCAAGCCAGTTCGTGATGATCGCCGGCCACCCATGCAGCGAAGGCGGGTCGGTCGTGGGCAGCATCGACGCCTTCGGTTCTTAGATCGGCGTCCAAGTCGACGACCGCGGGATTAGCCGCCCATGTGGTCGTGGAGGAGCTGGCCGGAACGGGCAGTACGACGGGCACTCGCCGATTCTCGAAACGCCTGGTAGCGCAACGTAACCGTTCTGCGATCCTGGGGGTCTGCACACTCTCTACGCGACCACGGAGCCGTGTGCGATCTGTGCCGCCGCGCGCATCGACGGTTGGGGCCGGCCGTCTTGAGGAGCTCTTCGCAAGCGCTTCGCCCACTGATGAGAAGGGGCCCCCGGAGGAGCCCCTTCTCTCGTTGAGGTATTTGGTTGGGTCGTTATGGCGTAGCGACTGTGCTGTAGATGTCCGAGTTGCCGAAGTAGAAGTCAGGCGGGGTGAACGGACAGAGTGCAGGTGCGGGTGTGGTCGTGGGTGTGCCGTTGACGACGCTTTGACGCCAGGCGTCGATTGCCGGGCATTCCATTGCGTGCCGGACGTCGTTCCAGACGGCGACCGCTTTCGCGTTCGTGGCCCACACGTAGTTGTAATCGCCGAGGAACTCGGTGCTGAGGCCGTTGGCCGTCGAGCCGCGTGCGTCGCCCGTTGTTCCCCGGTATCGGTCGGCAAACGTTGCCGGCGGGAATGACGAGTAGCGGACGACTCCCTGCATCGTCCGTGCCGGCGTGTCGATCCTTGGCTGCCACGGCTGCAGGAAGTTCATGTACGTGACGTAGATATCGGTGCCATCTGGCGAGATCGCGACCGCTGGGAAGTCCGGCCGGTCACTCGCGGGCGCTGCGTTGACCGGCGTCGACCAGGTTGCACCGCGATCGGTCGACCACTGAACGAATGCCTGCTCGTTGGGGCCGGGACTGGTCGTTGACGGGGTTGGCCCGTCGCACCAGCCCAGGACGATCACGTCGTTGTGTGGCTGCGGATAACCCGTCGGGTTGCCGTTGGCGATATCGGCTGTGGGGCCGATGTTCGTCCGCGCCCCGGCGATGCCGTCAAACGTGAGCCGGCGCTGAACCGGGTCGAACAGGCCGCACTCGCTCGTTTGCGCGACCGCCCGCGGACGGTCGAACGACACGCCGCCGTCGAACGAGCGAACCATCAGGATCGCCCGGTTGACGAACGGCGGCTCGTCGGGCTGACCGGTAGCGCCGCCGCGGTAGAAGACGTAGACGACACCACCGCTGTCGGTGCGCACGGTGCAGCCTTGGCGGCCGTGACCGAGGCCTGTGTTTGCTGCTGGCGTGATCTGCTTGGTCGTCCAGGTGCTGCCGCCGTCGGTGGAGCGCGACAAGATGATCGGTTCCGGCGCACCGCCAACGCTGCGGAAGGCGGCGTTGCAGATGTAGACGTTGCCGAAGAACGGGCTCGACTCGGCGTTATCGGCGTAGATGAACTCCTTGTCCGAGAAGGTCGCCGAGCTCTGTTTGCTCACGATCACCGGGGGCATCCAAGCCGCCTTGCCCGCTGGGCCTCCGGCCGCTGCGGCAGCCGCGTTGTCGGTCCGCGACACGGCGATTGCTTCGAAGCCCCTGAACTCCTGCTCGCTCGCCGAGAAGTTCGAGGTCAGGTTGGCGTAGTAGAGGCGGGCGCCGTTCGCCCACGAGAAGTCCCCGTTCGCGTCCGGCCGCGGGCCAAAGACGACGGCCGGGTCCCCGTCGGAGACGAGGCCGTTCTCCCAGTACCAGGGCAGCGTTCCGATTGGCCCGTTTTCGAAGCTCGAGGTCGGACAATTATCTGCCGGCCCCGGAACTCCCTTACAGAGGCGGGCCGAGTACCCGGTATAGGTGGGCTGCACCCACGTGGCACCGCCGTCGAGCGAGAACTGCACGCCCGAGATGCCGACGCCGTCCGTGAACGGACACGTGTTGTCGGTGCCGTTGTTGCAGCCCTCGAGATCGATGTTGTCGTTCGCGCCGGCCGCGACGATGCTGTGGTTGATCGGGTTGATCGCGACTGCCGGCTCGTTCTGCTTGTTCTGAAGCGGGGTCGTGTCGTCACTGCCGACCGTCACTTCCGCCCCTGGTCCGTGACTTGCTCCCGCAACTCCAGCGACGACCAACGCCGTCGCGAGCAGCGAGAGCAGGGTAATCCTCCTCATGGTGCCTCCCCGTTTGGCTTCCGTTGGCGGCGGGCAGCCTAACTTAGAAATGGCGTCTTTGCTGCCCTTTTTGTGCCGGCGAGCATTGTAGTCCCGCCTCTGCCGACGGCGTCCCCGGCGGAGGACGGAGCCAGCTGAGCGGCTTGGTGGCTGCGCGTTGGTGGATGTCACTCGACTTGCAGGCTGGGGGCCGAGGGGCCGAGACCCGTCCGAACCAATCCCGGGGAGAGAGGGGACGAGGCCGGTCGAGTGCTCGACGCCCGACAGCCAAGTTATCGCCGCTCATCTGAGCTGTCGATGTGGCTTCTATCTGCCGACCGCGTCTCAAGGGGAGAGCGCTCAGCCGCCGCAGCGCTAGCGCTCCGCCCCGCCAGGGCAACGCCGTTCGGAGACCACCACCCGTTACGCGGCAAACGCGATCGCCGACGCCGGGGAAGGCTGGCGTGCTGTTTGGCGTGCTGTTTTAGCGTGTGGCCTCGTCCAGGGTGCAGATCAGGCGTTGGTCGGCGGCTATGTACTCCATGTCCTCGATCCTCCTCACGCGCACCGGGCTGCGCGACCTGGGCACGAACGCGTTGCGCACGGGCTTGCAGGTTTGACATCTTTCGTTCAGGAGATACTCTACACACAGATCATCTCCGCGATGATAAAGGGCGACCATGTGGTCAACGGAACACAGCATCGAGACGAGCGCGACACCCGAGCGGATCTGGCAGCTCTGGGCGGACGTGCCAGCGTGGCCGGAGTGGAACGCCGACATTGAGCACATCGAGCTCGTCGGACCGTTCGCGGCCGGCAGCCGGATCGTAATGACCCCGAGCGGGCAGGAACCGGTCGAGCTCCGGGTCGCAGAGGCCGCCGAGCCGGAGCTGTTCGTCGACGAGGCGGACTTCGGCGAGGTGGTCGTGCGGACGACGCACCGCGTCCAGCGTGTCGCCGGCGACGGCTCGCAGATCACGTACCGGATGGAGATCACCGGTCCGCAGGCAGACACGGTCGGGCCGCAGATCGGGCCCGAAATCAGCGGCGACTTCCCGCAGACGCTCGCGGCGCTGGTCCAGCGCGCCGAGGGCCGCTAGTCCCGCCGCGAAGGAGAAGATGAGAAAGGGCGCGTGAGCCGAGCGACTCCGCTTCATCCGAGCGACAGCCCTGGATTCCTGCTCTGGCATGCCACGCTGCGCTGGCAGCGTGACATCGCCCGGGCGCTGGCCCCGCTCGACCTCACGCACGTCCAGTTCGTCTTGCTTGCCTGCACCTGGTGGCTGAACGAGCAGGGGTCCCAGCCAAACCAAGTCGCGGTTGCTGCGCAGGCAGGCACCGACATCAAGATGACCTCGCAGGTGCTACGCAGCCTCGAGCGCAAGAGCCTGATCGAGCGCTTGATCGACAGCGCCGACACCCGCGCCCGCCGGGTGCGCGTGACCAAGCAAGGCGCCCGGCTCGCGCCGCGCGCGATCGCGATCGTCGAAGAGGTCGACGCCCGCTTCTTCGCCGACCTCCCCGCGCCCGAGGCGCTGCGCCTTCTCCGCCGTCTCGCGAAATCTCCCGGAGCCGAGCTCGAGGGCGGCGCAAATGCCGCGACCGCCGAGACGTTTACCGGCAACCGTCCGCGCACGCTGACCCGGAGACGGAACGGGCACGCTTGACTTCGTCAGCCGCTTCGCACCCGACTAGCACCCACGCGACAGGCGCACGAGCCTGCGCCTACGACGCCTCGAGCTTCCCAGGCACGGAAAGGAGCCGGTTGACTCCGACTCCGGCGCATGTCAGAGTCGCGTAGTCAAGTCCTGTGGGCCCTCGGGTTCGCAGGACTTGGCGCTTCTTGCGGAGCAAGGGAAGCGACCCCCTCCCTCTCTTGGGTGCACCCTTACCCTCCCCACGCCGTGGCGATACCTCTTGTTGAAGTTCGTGCAGTTTTTGTACAGACGCGGCACAACAAGGATGCCAGCGCTTGGCGAGCTGCCCTTCCTGCTCGCGGAGATCCCGGAACCGGCAGGCGCGGCGAACACAACGAAAGCGGCGGCTACCAAGACGAGCCGCAGGACGGCGCTCAACATCTAACCCCTCCTCGCAGACGCGGTGCCTATCTGGACAACGGAGCAAAAAGTGCCGAACCGTCAATCTCCTATTGTTTATCATCGCGCCGCTCGTGCGGCAGCAAGCCGCTCGGCGTGAGATGGAGAGGGGGAGCGGTGAGAAGACTGATCTTCAGCCTCGCCACGGCGGCGGCACTGGCAGTCGCGGCGACGGCCTCGGCCGGGACCTGGAGCTCTAGCGTCCCGTTCACGAACGTCGTTGGGAACGCGCCCTTCCAGGGCGGCGGATACGCGGGCTACGACCCGGGCGCGACGGCGCCGAACCCGGGCAGCTGCCGGCTCGGCGACTACAACGCCAACCTGTCCGAGTCCTGGATCGCTGTCCAGCCGGGCACGGAAAATCTTGTCGGGACCTCGAAGGTGTTCTTCGAGAAGTTCTCGACCTTCTACAACTTCCACCTCGGCTCGCACCGGTTCCTAAACGGAACCCCTGCCGGCTCGAACATCGTCCAAGGCTACGAGTGCGTCACGACCGGCACCCAGGAGATGCCGCCGAGTTGGACGAACAACACCGACCCGAACGTCGACTTCGACTCACAGGGCCGCGCCTACCAGGTGACGCTGCCGTTCAACGCCTTCTGGGCAAACCTGCACCCGAACTCGAACATCGGGATCGTCTACAGCGACGACCTCGGCCAGACCTGGACGAAGGGCAACGGCGGCGAGCCGCTCGAGCACGCGCCCAACTGGTCGAGCCTCGCCTTCGGCTTCGTCGAGGACAAGCAGTGGGTCGCCGTCAACCACTTCCCAGGCACGCGCTTCCAAGATCACGTCTATGCGGCCTGGGGCGTGTACAACGGCTCGACGGCGAAGATCAAGGTCGCCGTCTCCGAGGACCGCGGCCTGACGTTCCGGAAGGCGATCACGGTCACGCGGCCGAACGAGACCTCGACGCTGAACGAGTACGTCTACCCGGTCGTCGACGCGGGCGGCGACGTCTACCTCGTGATCGCCTCCAGCTCGCCGCGCGCAGCGCTCGCGAAGACGATCTACGTCTCGCGGTCGGACGACGACGCGCGGACGTTCGGGCCCTGGGTCGCGGTTGCGACGTCGAATCAGATCCCCAGCTGCTGCTTGCCGAACACGCGCTTCCGCGACGGGATCCTCGAGCACTTCGCGGCCAGCCCGGACTACCCCGGCCATCTCTACGTGACGTGGGAGGACTGGGACGGCAGCCAGTTCGACATCAAGTTCTCGCAGTCGACCGACTTCGGGATGACGTGGTCACCGCCACAGCAGATCAACGACGCCGATCCGAACGACCAGTTCCAGCCCTCGGTCGCGGCGGGGCCGGGAGGCGCGGTCGCGGTCGCGTTCTACGACCGGCGGCAGGGGTGTCCGGCCGACGCGAGCGTCGGCCCGGCCCACATCGGCCGGACGAACTTCTGCATCGACACAACGCTGCAGGCCTTCAAGGACAGCGGAAACGGCGCCGTTCCGGTCGGCGACAACGTCCGCATCAGCGAGTTCACATGGGATCCGGAGCAGCCGCTGCAGACGATCGACGGACTCGACCAGATGGCCTGCGCCGCGCACGAGAACCCGTGCACGACGCGTTCATTCATCGGCGACTACTTTGGCCTCGCGATCTCGGAGGGCAACGTCTACGGATTCTTCGTCTCGACCCACTATCCGTCCGGCGTCACCGGCGACGGTGGTGCCACCGTCTACTACCAGCAGCAGGTGCTGGCGACGGTCGCGCGGTCGGCTCTCGGGATCTAGCGCTTTCGCAGAGCGGGGCTGCCCACCCGGGTGGCCCCGCTCTTCACGGGCGCCACGCTCGAGCGGTGGCAACTTCGGCGCGCCACCCGCTTCCGAGTTGCGGCCTTTTCCGGGAAACGTGGTCGCACCTTCGCGACCTCCAGGGTCTTTCTATTTCATGCGGCTTCGGGCTTTCGGCGACTGGTTCCCCCCATGGTTGAGCCCATGCCGATTTGGAGACGTTTTGCTGTCCAAAATCACATCAAGCCTCTAGGCACCGATCGAGCGAAGCAGGTCCTCACAGGCCCGCTCGCAACGCCGGCACGCCTCGGCGCAGA
This sequence comes from Actinomycetota bacterium, assembly GCA_046744435.1. Lineage (GTDB taxonomy): Bacteria > Actinomycetota > Thermoleophilia > Gaiellales > Gaiellaceae > VAXT01. The sequence continues at coordinate 19,417 of JBKPFP010000477.1, forward strand.
GGCGGCAGTGCTCGTGATGCTCGGCGTGCCGCTCGCACTCCGCTGCACAGAGGCGGCAGGTTTGCGCACAGGTTTCGACCAAGCTTCGCGCCAGCGAAGGCTCGAAGCTCGTCTGTCGCGTCAGCACGCGTCCGGTCGCGTCACACACGACGGCGCAGTCGAGGTCCAGCCGGATGCAGCGCACGAGCTCCCGGACCTCCTCCTCCGCGAGGTCGGCGTCGGCGCAGGACGTGCAGGCGAAGGCGCAGGCGAGGCACTCCTCGATGCAGCGCGCGAGCGGCTCGTTCGCCCCCGCCTGCGGGTGTGTCGCGAGCATCTGGGTCACGTTGTCCATGGCTCGGCTCCTTTCGTCGCGCTCGACTCTACGTCGCGAGATGATGGCGGTATGTCGATGCCGCTGATGTTGGCGACGCTGACCGACCGTCGCGAGTTCGGCGACGACTGGCTGCTCGAGCGCAAGTTCGACGGTGAGCGCTGCGTCGCGCGCAAAGACGACGGCGAGGTGCGGCTCGAGTCGCGTACCGGCAAGGATCTCACCGCCACCTACCCGGAGGTTCGTGCCGCGCTGGCGGCTCCAGCGGGCGGGCAGCCTTCTGCTCGACGGCGAGGTGGTCGCGTACGAGGCTGAGCAGACGTCCTTCAGCCGGCTGCAGCAGCGCCTTGGGGTCCGCGAGCCGTCTCCCGAGCTCGTGGCCTTGTTCCCGGTCGTCTACTGCGTCTTCGACCTGCTCGAAGTCGGCAGCCACGATCGCATCGACCGGCCGCTCCTCGAGCGCCGCGCCCGGCTGGAGAAGGCCATCCGGCCGAGGCGGGGCTTGCAGCTCTCGGAGGCCGGCGCGGCATTCTCAGCGGCGGTTCGCCCAGGCCTGCCGGTCGGGTTGGGAGGGGCTGATCGCCAAGCGCGCCGACGCGCCGTACGAGCCGGGCCGCTCGAGAGACTGGCTGAAGCTGATATGCATATGGGAGCGGTGTTGCGCGACCTCGGAGCCCGGCTACGTGACCTGGAGACACCCGAGTCACCGTTCGTCGACGTGCGACCGATCCCGCGCGGGACCCACTGGATTAGGCTCGAGCTAGTCGCCCAGATCGGCTTCGCCGAGTGGAGGAGTGACAGTCGTCTGCGGCAGCCCCGCTTTCGTGGGCTGCGTGACGACAAGCGTCCGGCCGAAGTCGTTCGCGAGCGCCCTCGCTGAGCAAGGGCCGCGGCCGACAGCGTCTGACCGGACAACGAAATATGTAAGCGTTCAGGCCCCGCCGCGGTTAGGCGAGCGCGGGGATGGGGTCGCGTAGGGTTCGCAAACTCAGGCGGCCTCGTATTCGTGGATGAGTCCGCCGAGGAGGTCACGGCGGCGCAGGCGGTTCGTCGGGTGCAGCGGCGTTGGGTCGCGGCCGGTGGGTGGGAGGAGGTGGAGCGCACGGTGCGGCCTATGCTCGTTGTAGTGGCGGCTGTAGACACGGAGCACATGCTCGAGGTTGCCGCGGCCGGGGATGAGGATCCGGTCGAGACAATCAGCGCGGAGAGTGAGCACCCAGCGCTCGGCGAAGGCGTTCGCGTCCGGCGCCTGCACAGGCGTGCGGATCACCCTGATGCCTTCGGTTCGAAGACTTCCTCGAAGGCGTGACTGAACTTCGCATCCCGGTCGTGGATGAGGAACCGGAACGGCTGCTCCTCGCCGAACTGCATGACGAGGTTCCGCGCCTGCTGTGCGACCCAGCGGCCGTCCGGATTCGAGCTGCAGCGGGCCACGACTGCTCTCGGGCGGCCCCGGCAACGACAGGCTCACCGGCGGCACCGGCAACGACACGCTCACTGGCGGCCCCGGCAACGACACGCTCACCGGCGGCACAGGCAACGACACACTCACCGGCGGCACCGGCAACGACAAGTTCGACGCCGGGCCCGGCAACGACACGATCAACTCGCGCGACAAGCGCCGCGAGACCATCAGATGCGGCACCGGTAGGAAGGATCGCGTGACCGCCGACCGCATCGACAGACTCATCGGCTGCGACCAGGTCAGACGCCCCTAGCACTCCGTCAGCAAGGGTCCCCGGCCGGACCCGAGTGCCTGCCAGCAGCCTGACTCGAGCTCGCCGAGAACGGCACGCCCAACGCCGGAACAGCGCGTCGCGTCCATCGCCAGCCCGTCGCTGCCGCCTCGTCGCGGAACCGCGCATCTCGCACGTCAGGTCCCGGACGACCGGTTTGGACGAGACGCAGTCGTCCGCGTCGGCGCCGAACTCGCGCCTGCTTTCGGCGGAGCGGCACGTGTGTTCGCACACCACATATGTGCGCGAACTTGAGAACCAGACCACTAACAAGGTTGCCTGCCCGCCGCCCGAGCAGGAACGATCCAGATGATCGTCGGCGAGGCCTTCCTCGCCGATCTGGCGCGGGTCCTCGGACGCTTCCTCGACGGCCGCAATCAGCCCGAAGCCGGCGTGCTTGACGAGCACATCGATGCGGCCGAAGCGGGCGATTGTGGCCTCGACCGCTTCACGGATCTGCGGCTGGTTCGTGACGTCGACCTCGGTGGTCAGCAGCGAGTGCGACTCGTTGCCGACTGAGCGGCGAGCGGCCGCCGGGTCGCGCGCGGCCGCGGTGACGCTGTGCCCCCGAGCCAACGCCTCTCGGACGACCGCCGCGCCGAGGCCTCGCGAAGCCCCCGGTGACGAACCAGACGCGGGTGGTGCCGTTTTCACTCATGTGCTCGATCGGTCGAGCTGAGTGGCTCGGTGGAGGCTGCCAGCCACTGCCAGTGCGGAACGTTGCGGATGGGATGAAGCTCGGCATCGGTTTCAGCCCGCGAGTTCTGCTGTGCGACGCGCGCGCCGAACTCGAGATGCGAGCGCACCGCTTGCCGGAACGGCTGGTCGTCGGGGAGGCCCCCGCCTCGTCCAGCGATTCCATGTAGAGCGCGACGAATCGCTCCCGCTGCTCGTCCGTGATCTTCAGGTGGCGGTGCACATCGATGATGTGCTGAAAGCCAAGGTCGCGCGTGAAGCGGTCGGGCCCGCCGAACGATTCGGCCGTGAACCAGGTCAGGTGCTCGACGTGATGCGGTCGCCGCTCCGTGAACAGGGACTTCAGCAGCGGATCGGCGACGACCTTGGTGTAGAACAACTCCTCAAGCCGGTGCAGCGCCTCTTGGCCTCCGGCATGCTCGTACAGGCTCGTCACTGGCTTACCTCCCGTTTGCCATCCGCGATGTCGGTTCTCGTGATGCGACGCCGCAAGCTGCGATTCCGGCTCTTCCGCTGCAAGGACCGTTCGTTCATAGTCGGGTCCCCAACCAGCCTGCCGACGAGCTGGCCTCGTGGGGAGATCCATGGTGGTCGAAGTTGACGAGGCCAGTGACGACGCGGTGAGGGCCTGACTGCTTTTCGACTCAGCACGATCGTTCCCGCTGAGCCGCAGCAAGCTCGGCGGTAGGTGTTCCTGACCGGCAACCGCCGCCCGTCGTTCGCTCGTCGTTTCGACGCCGCCCAGGTAGCAGGTCAACAATCGAGGCGATCGCCGCCATCCCGGACACGAACGCGACCGCCTGGCCGCGCTCGAGTCCGCCGATCAGCTCTTCGAAGGCCTCCCTGGTCGCCGTGGCGTCGTCGCGGCTGTAGGCTCGCTCGCTGCCCAAAGCGAGTGTCGAGGAGCACCCGATCGGCGCAGACGGGAAGCCCGGCCTGTGCGTCGTCGCCCGGTCGACGGCGATCGGGTGGTGCCCCGCCTGCTCGAGGGCGGCACGACACGGTGCCAGTACCACGCAACGCCACCAGCGCCAGGGACGAGAGCGAAGGTCGCTACAGCCTTCCCCTACTGCCGCGTGTTCCTGACAGGGACCCACTGCGGCACCTTGGACACAGATGAACGCGCCGTCCGAGGCGGCTGACGCGGGCATCCGAGGATTTCCCGGCGGCATTGGCCACGGAGCGTGGTCACTGCTCGGTGGCGATGCTAAAGGCGTAGATCGCCGCGTCGACCTGGACGGTCGCGAAAGCGGCCCGCGGCGGAACGAGATCGGGGACCGGGATCGCGTGCTCGCCGCCGGCGAGCCGCTCGTCGACGAGCAGCAGCGAATCGCTTTTCGGGTCTGGCGGCACAAACGAGATCTGCCACCAAACGGTCACCTTTACCTCGGCCGGGCTGGCGAGGGTCAGCCGGATCGACCGTTCGCCGGGCGTGTGGGTCGGTGCTCGGGCCGGGTCCTGCTGGTCGGCCGCGAATGCGCCCTGCACCTGGTTAACGATCAGGCCCGGGATGCCGGCTAGTCCTTGGACGAAGATGACCTGCGGGTTGATGGAGCCGATCTCGTCTCTCAGCTCGGCCTTGCGGTTGTCGGGCACCTGTCCGCCGAACACGACCAGGTCGAGCTTTCGCGTGTCGAACCGGCCGGTGATGTCGGCGAAGTCGTTAGTCGCCTCAGCGTCGTAGCCGAGGTCGCGCAGGCCGGCGACCGTGTCGTCGAGGACAAGTTGGCTCTTGCCGATCAGCAGCACGCTGCGCCGGGGGCTCTCGCTGCTCATGTCAGCTCCTTGGCTTCTAAGTGGCGTGGGCAGTCAGATTGTGAGCTCAGCTCGATCTACCAGCGCTAATCGTTTGACCCAGCTAGGTCGTACTCGTCGTGCCTGCGGATCCAGACCTGCCACGCCTCGCCCTCGTCGCGGCCCTTCGGTGCGCGGTCGAGGATGCCGTAGTAGCCCATGAGGAACTCGACCCCGCGGCCCGTGGTCGCGTAGGTCTGGTACGCGTCCCCGTCATTGAGGACGAACGCGCTGAAGCCAAAGACTTGAGTGAGGTAGCCCGTCACATCGGTGCCGGTCGAGCTTGCGTTGTGGTCGACGATCGGCGGCATCCCCGCCTCGAGCATCGGTGCGATCGCCTCGCGCGTCTGCTCCTCGCTGCTCGAGAAACCGAGGTCGACGTTGAAGTCGCCGGCAGCGGACGAGACCCAGCGGATGTTCCAGCCCATCCGCCGCTTGTACGCCTGCAGCTTCTCGAGCGGCGCCTGTGAGACGAGGACGAACGTTACGTCGCGAGCGTGCAGGTGCACGACGGCGCCGTCGAAGGTGTCGACCATCGAGGAGCAGGTCGGACAGCCTGCCTCGTAGCTGGGGCCGAACATGAAGTGGTAGACGAGTAGCTGGCTGCGGCCGTCGAACAGCTCCGCCAGGGTGCGCGTGCCCTCGTCGGTGTCGAAGCGGTACTCCTTCTCGACCCGGACCCAGGGCAGCTCGCGCCGCTGCCGCGCCAGCTCGTCGCCCAGGCGGGTGTGCTCCTTCTCGCGGGCGAGCAGCTCCTCGCGGGCAGCAGTCCACTCTTCGCGGCTTACGACCTCGTGATCGCTCATCGACGCCTCCTCTCGGATGCGAAAACCTCTTGCTGAAGACTGCATGACAGTCGCCCGTCGCGCGCGGGCTTTGGGACCGAAATGAGCTCGAGTGGCTGACACCACCCGGTCCCGCTCCGAGACCGAGCCGTGGATCGAATACGCAGAGGAAGGCCTGCGACGCCAGCTGGCAGAGGAGTGACCGCAGCGGCGTCACCGCTCTGGCCACCGATCCGGCTAGAGGCTCGCGCGTGCGCGTCAGTAGACAAGAACCCGCGGGGCCTGAGGTGATCGGCGTCCGCGGTGAGCGGACCGTGCGGCCGGCGTCGACCGAACCTGGTTGTCGCGCAGCGCGCGCAGACCCGCTCTCAGGCGCCTGGTAGCGGGGTGCGGGGTTCTCGGAGTGGTGGCTCTTCCCGCCAGGAGGCATCCCAGAAGGCGAGCTCGTAGCGGCTGGAGGTGAGGAAGGCGTCGGTCATGTGGCGACGGTCGCTGGTTTCGGCTGCTCTGTCGGTGAGCGCCCTGCACCAGGTGGTGAGCTCGCCGAACTCGACGCCGGCGTATTCGTCGATCCAGCGAGCGTAGAGCTCGTTGCCGGGGGTGCCGTGCTCGGCGAGGCTGACGGCGACTTCGTGGTAGCCCCACATGCAGGGCAGCAGGGCGGCCGCGAGTTCGCCGTAGTCGCCGAGCGCAGCGACGCGCAGGAGGAAGTCGGTGTAGGCGCGGGTGGTGGGGGTCGGCCGCTCGGCTTCAAGCTCGGCCGGCGAGATGCCCCACTCGGCGGCGTAGGAGCGGTGAAGCTCCATCTCGCTGCCGAGTACGGCGCCGGCGAGCTCCGCGAAGCGGGTCATCTCGTCCAGTCGAGGCGCCCGTGCGCAGCCGAGTGCGAGCAGACGCGCGTAGTCGATCAGGAACAGATAGTCCTGCCGGACGTAGTGGCGGAACTTGTCCGGGTCGAGGCTTCCCTCGCCGATCGCGCGCACGAACGGGTGCTCATGCTGAGCCGACCAGATCGGTTCGGCCGCCTGCCGCAGCTCGTCACTGAAGCCCATCGGCCAGCGTGTCCCAGTAGAGGAGCTCGTAGGCCTGCAACAGGCGGGACGCCCGGCGGGCGCTCGCCAGCTCGCCGGGCGCGATGAGCGCGAGCGCGCGCTCCTCGAAACCGGCCGGCGGCGCGGCGAAGAAGTCGAAGAACGCGACCGCGTTGGCGCCGTAGCGCGGACGGAGCGCGTCACGCATGCGTGCGCAACTGCGCCCCCAGCTCTCGAGGTTGACGAGGAACGCGAGCGCCACCTCCGCCGGCGAGCCGTTGAGTGCGAGCCAGGCGACGTAGGCCGGATAGGCCTGGCAGCCGGGAAGCGGTTCATAGTCGGCACCGAGCCCGACTGCGGCCGCGAACGGCTCGAGCAGCCGCAGCGCCTCCGCTTCACCGGCAGCCATCTCCCGGAAGAAGTCTCCTGCCGGCGGCTGCGGGAAGCGGTGCGCCAGATGTTCGAAGCTTCTCCGGTCGCTCGCGATGATCGCCCGCTGCTCGCCGGCGAACGCGCGCAGCGATTCCCGCGGTACCCGCCCGGCCTCGAGCTCGGCGAGGTAGCGATGCTCGGCGAGCCTGCGTTCGACCGGCGCGAGCTCGGCCCGCACGGCTGCCACCAGCTTCGCGGCGTCCATACCCGGCATATTCACCCGCGCGCGTGCCCTTGCCGAGCACGCGGCGCCTCGTACGCGCGGCCGCGCCAGAGACATGCTCGGTGAGCGATTAGGGGATCAGTCACGGCCGCTATTGGAGCGACGTTTTCGGCCGCCGGATCGCCGCGGCCGCGCACGGTGCCTCGGCCGCGGTGACGCGGCGGCAACACGCGCTTGTGTTGCGGTGGCCGTCGTCGCCGGCTGAGCTGGTCGCGGCGCAGCTTGCGCTCGCTTCTTCGCTCCCGCCGCCGTGGCGGCCGACTGTCGGCGCCCGCGTCGGCCGCTGCTTCGTCTGTTTTGGTCGCTGCCAGTCTGGCCCCGTTCACGCGGGCGACCGCGCCTGGGCCGCCGCCGCGCTGGCAGGAGCGGTCTCGGTCATGGCTGCTTAGGCGGCCGTGCGCGCCCTGGCCGCGCCGCCCAGGGTCCTGCAGCCGACGGGGGTGCGCTCTACCTTCGCGTATACGCGCACGCGGAAGACGCCGACGGAAAGGCTGCGCTCGAGCCCCTTGACCGTCTCCGTCGGGCTCGTCAGACGGCAATGTCCTCCCGAACGGGTGCCAGGACCCGCACGGCACGTAGCCGCCGTTTTTCGTCAGCTTTGATGGCGCCTTTGGCCGCCGCGCTCGATAAGCGATGACCCCGATCTCACGTCCCCCAGCGCGAGAGCCTCGCCGGGTCGGAGCACCGACAAGCCACATCGCGCTCTTGGCCTCACACCACCGATAAGAGCGCCCCGCCTACGCCTCGTCGGTTCGAACCCGCCGCACCCAGCTCCACCGACGCGACGGCTCGAGCGGACTGATCCACGAATACGCCCGAGCAGGATGACGGACAGATTTGCGTACCCGACATGCGTCGGCTTCGTCGCAGTGCCGGCAGATATGCGTCGAAAGGGGTAGTCCTCCTCTTGAGCATGCGTGCAGAGTTCAATTCGGCTCGTGCGGGCGACCTCTCCGCGCCAGGTGAACTCTCCGGCTACTCCTCGACCTGGTCCGCGATCGTGAATGCGACCTGGTCCTGCTCGAGGCTGGCGTCGAGAACCTTGTCGTCGAGGAGGGCGGCCGCCTCTGGTTCGAGGAAGACACGGGCACCCTGCTCTTCGATCACCTCGTCGTCCTCAGCCGGC
>JBKPFP010000387.1:0-2852 GCA_046744435.1 Actinomycetota bacterium
CGATTGAGGCGTGCCCGCCTCCGCGCGGCTGCGGGGATCCATTCTGTTCTGGGTGAGGAGGCCTCCGGGCATGGTCATGGTCGGCACTGATTCCCACAAGCGCACCCACACCGTTGTGGCCGTCGATGGCGTGGGTCGACGTGTCGCGCGTCAGACTTTGTGGCAGGGCTGTTAGGTCAGTCCTGAAGGAGAGTCCGACACATGGGTAGACCCCCTGTCATTCCGGTGGAGCAGAAGACCCGGATTGTGCTGAGCGTGCTGGCCGGCGAGATGACGATCGCCGAGGCCGCTCGGAAAGAGAAACTCAGCGAGCAGTCGATCGGCCGGTGGAAGGCCGACTTCCTCGAAGCGGGCAAGACCGCACTCGCCGCGGGCCGGTCCGGATCGTCGACCCGAGAGCAGCAGCTCGAGGGCGAGGTCGCGGACTTGACCCAGGCGCTGGGTGAGGCCGCGGTCGAGCTGCGGGTCTGGAAGAAGTCCGCGGAGGGCCGCTTGGGCCCTTCGAGCACCTCGAGGTGATCCGCGTCGAGGCGGGCATGTCGACCGCGAGGTTCTGCCAGCTGATCGACATGCCCGAACGGACCTGGCGTCGCTGGCAGGCCAACGCTCGGGCCGGTGGACAGGTCAAGAGGCGGTGGCCACGGCCGGCCCGACAAGCCGCGAAGGAACGTGCGCTGGGACACGCGTTGGCGCATCCGGCCTGGGGGCACCGCAAGATCTGGGCGATGGTCCGCCACGACGGGCACATCGTGTCCGAGGCGACCATCCTGCGGCTGCTGCGCGACGAGGACCTGATCCTGCGCGCGCACTACCAGCGGGAGCGGCGCCAGCTCGCCGAACGCCGCAAGGCCGCGTTCGCGACCGAGCCGACCGGGCCGAACCAGGTCTGGCAGCTGGACTTTAGCGAGTTCGAGACCACCAGCGGCGGGACGTGGCGGCTGGCCGGCTGCCGGGACTATTGGTCCAAGTACGAGCACCCGTTCCACGTCTCGCCGACCGCGAACCAGTACGACGCCATCGATGCCGTCGAGCTCGCGCTCGCCGGCTACGAAGCGATGTTCGGCCACCCGATGCTCGAGGACTGCCCCGTCGACGTCGAGACCGGTGAGCTGCTGCCGGTGGTCGCGATCGTCACCGACAACGGCGGCCCGTTCCGGTCGTTCCGGTTCGAGGCGTTCATCGCCGGCCGTCCCGAGCTGGCCCACGTCCGCACCCGGGTGAAGAGCCCCGGCCAGAACGGCTCACGCGAACGCGGATTCGGCACCCTGAAGTACGAGCGGCTCTACATCGACGAGATCGACGACGCCGACATGCTCGCCAAACGAGCCGAGGACTACCGGATCGAGTACAACGAGATCAGGCCGCACGAGGCCCTGGCATGGAACCGGCCCAAGGAGGTGCACCTGGGCCTGGCCGACCCCACCATCCCGACATTTCAAACGACCGAAACCCTGCCCACTTCTTGACGCGGGACAACAACGGCCCGGGCATTCCCTCGAGGTCGTCGAGCGCATCCACGACGTCGACCTGCCCAGCGCGCCAGCATGGTCTCGAAGGGCGGGTCGCGGGACTGGTGTTCTGGCAGACCGGCGCCGCGATGCTCCCGCCCCGCCTGCTCGTTGGCCGTACTGGCGGACCCGTGTCCTGTCCTCCCACACTCCGGCGCCGGACCTGGTCAACCGCAACTTCACGGCGGTGGCGCCGAACCGGCTGTGGGTCCCACCGTCAAAGGGATTCAGCGGAACGCGCCCGCATGCGCCTCGCACCACTCGGCGAACGTCCGGGCCGGCCGACCGAGCACCTCGGCGACGTCGGCATGCACCGTCGTCTCATCCACCGTGCCATCGGCGAAGAAGCTGAAGAATGCGCGGATGTACTTCTCCGGCATCCCCGAGGCGGTCATCTCGGCGCGCGCCTCGTCGTCGCTGAGTGCCCGTAGCTGGAGCTTCCGGCCGAGCATGTCGCCGAGGACCCGCAGCCGGTCCGCCGGCCGCAGTGCCTCCGGCCCGCTCAGCCGGTACGCCGTCCCGGCATGCCCGCCGGACGTCAGCGCCACCGCAGCGACGGCCGCCACGTCGTACGGATCGACTGTCGAGACCGGAACGTCGGCGAAGCGTTCCCGGACCACGTCGCCGGCGGCTAGCTGCGGCACCCACTGGAGCGTGTTGGACATGAAGCTGTTCGGGCGCAGGAAGGTCCAGGCGACGCCGGACTCGCGCACCACCCGCTCGGAGTCGAGGCTGTACTCGGCGACCGCGTTGTCCAGATCGGTGCCGGTGACCGAGCTGGACGACAGCAGTACGACGTGCTCCGCGCCGGCGGTGCGGATCCGGTCGAGCAGCCCGGGCATGTCGGCGTACCCGCTGAGCAGGAACGCGCCACGAATACCGTCCAGCGCACCGGACAGGCTCTCGGGGTCGTTCAGGTCGCCGACCGCCTCCTCGACGCCGTCCGGCCAGTCCCGGCCGGCGGTCCGCGTCAGCGCCCGCACCGGCTCGGCCGCACCGGCCAGCGCCCGCACCAGCTCCGACCCGACGTTGCCGGTCGCACCCGCCACCAGATACATGTCCCGCTCCCCCTTGGCTCTTGTCCGTAGTTGGTACAGCTAGCCTTCCAGCACAGCTGGATCTTCCTGAAGATTCGTAGTCAGCAATATCTCCGCAACCCGGATCCAGAGCTCGCCATACCGCGATGGCTGAGGTCGACCTACAACGACAACGCGACCCTTCCAGCCGACGCAATCGACACGGGATTCCGGCGCAACGGCCGCGCCGTATGGCTCTCCGCAGATGAATCGAGCGCCTATGTGATCTCCGATGAGCGGATCGAGCGATGGCCCGGCGCCGCCGAAC
>JBKPFP010000170.1:0-2443 GCA_046744435.1 Actinomycetota bacterium
CTCCTGCGCGCGCTGCGCAACACGTTCCTGACTCAGAAGCGGACCGAGCGTCGCCGGCTGCGTCCGGACCCGCTACCCGAACAGCTTGACCTCGTCGCCGACCCGGAAGCGCGGGAGCCCCAGGCCGCGCTCGAGGCCGGCGAGCTGTATGCCGCGATCGCCGCACTGCCCGACGATTTCCGCGACGTTCTCGTTGCGGTCGACGTCACCGGCCTCTCCTACAAGGAGGCGGCTCGAGCGCTGAGGATCCGCGAGGGGACGGTGATGAGCCGCCTCTATCGCGCCCGCCGGCAGGTCGTGCGCCGGGTCGACGGCGTCTCGGACTAGCCGCCGGTGTCCACCGTTCCGACGAGCACCTTCTGTCCCGACGAGGCCTGATCGCCGTCGGCCTGCTCGCGCGTGACGGTCAGCGTCGTGAAGCTTTTTGGCGACACGCCCGCCCAGAGCGTGACGTCTCGGCCGTCGTTGAACGTCCCGATGGGCACGAGCACACCGGCGGCGTTGCGCAACCACGCCTCGTAGAAGTCCCTGCCCTCGCGACGGGGAAGCCCGGTGGCGCGGAGGTCGATCCGCCAGCCCGAGGATGTCTTGGTCATCGTCGCCTCGCCGCTCGCAGCGCGCACGAGATCCGTCGGTCCGAGGGCAGCGTGGAAACGCTGCGCCGAGTTGCCCGAATCGAGAACCGCGATTCCGATCGCGACCGCCAGCACGGCGGTCAGGGCCGCGGGCGCCACGACGAAGCGGCGCGGCGCTCTGACGCGGCGCGCACGTCGCCGTGCCTCGATGCGCGCGCGCAGGTCCGCCGGCGCCTCGACCTCGGCCGCAGCGCTCCTCGCGAGCGCGACCGCGCGTTCTTGCTCGGCCAGACGGTCGGCAAGCTCCGGAGAGGCCGCGACGCGCGCCTCGAGCGCGGCGCGGCGTTCCGGCGCCAGCGACCCGTCCGCGAGCGCAGCCAGCTCGGCGGTCTCTCGACCCCCGGGTTCGTCTTGTCGATTGCGTCTCGTCCTCACCGCAACACGAAAGGTAACTCCGAGCATGCGCCGACAGCGTCACGCGGCGCTCGCCGAAGGAGTGGGTCGCATGGATCAGCGCAGAGCGCTCTCATACCCTGGACAGACTCCTTTCGCACGAAGGTATTCCGGGGACGACCGCTCCGGCGTCGAGGTACGGCCGCCTGAATGGACTCCCGCGGGAATAGATGCCGGCTCGCGGTGTCTGTAGCAGAAGAAGGGTTAAGCACTCGAAAGGACACCGATGAAGCCATGACAGCGACGGTTCGAGAACTAGCTCAGCGACGAAGTGGGACGGACGAAATCCTCCTTCTCTGGCGCCCCGAGATCGACCGAGTCGAGCTCTTAGTTCGGGACGTTGCAACCGGGGCGGGCTTCCTCACAGAGGTCGAACCGGGCTGTGCGATGGACGCCTTCCACCACCCCTACGCGTACGCACCGAGACGCGGCAAGTCTCGCCGTGTCCTCCGATCCGAGGAGACGATCGTCGATGGCTAGCGTCGAGTGCCTTCAGGAAATGATCCGGATGCTCGTTGCAGAGCGGCAGGCGTTGCGCAAGCGTGACGCGGGCCGCGGCGAGCTCGAGTCGAACCGGCGCAAGCTCGGCGGTCGGCAACGGCAGCTCTCTCAGGCGTTGATCGAGCGCCACCTGCGCCCGGTCGAGCGCGACGCCGCCTGACCGGAGTCGCTTATCGCTGCGTGACTTGGCTGGGCGAACGCGGCAAACAGGACTAGCGCGAGCGCGCCTATCAAAGTCGCGAGGACGATGAAGTGTGAACAGGTTCCCGATCAGCTTCGGTGTTCGACCGCTGTACCAACGAGCTGGTCGACCTGAGCGGGATGGCAATCACCGTGCTCGACGATGCCTGACGGCAACCACTTTCTTCTTCCACTCGAGCCGCCGGCGAGGATGCTCCGCCCCGGACGTCAGCTGCTGAGCAGCGACTCCAGTTTGGGGAGCATCATCTCCCACGCCTGTCGGCCCAGATCGGCCGTTCCGGGCGGGTGAGGGCCCTCTCGCAATACGAGCCGTGTCTTGCCGTTGTAGTCGTGGAACTCGACCTGTAGGTTCGACTGCCAGGAGCCGGCCTGACCGGGAATCCCGTCCCACGCCCCGCGACTCGAGAGCAGTACGTTCTGGACGACCTCGATGAAACGGCCGTCGAACCCTGTCCGCATGGACGGATCGGCGTCGCTCACCATCGCGAACCGCTGCCGCCCTCCGACCCGGGCGTCAAGCTCGACGGTGTCGCGGTGAACCGGAAACCCGACCGGGCCATACCACTCGGCGAACTGGTCCGGATCGGTGAATGCCTGGTAGACGCGTTCGGGAGGCGCGTCTAAGACTCGGGTGATCTCGATGTCGTACGGGGGCGTCTCCGTCATTGGTCTCTTCGTTCCTTAGCCGCCAGCCGCGCGGGTGTTGGGTTTGC
>JBKPFP010000458.1:0-4262 GCA_046744435.1 Actinomycetota bacterium
GTCGCGGACGGCCGCGAGACGAGCCCGGACGGCGACGGCTTCTTCCTCGGCGTCTCGCTGCTCGACAACGTCACGCCCGAGATGGACGCCTACAAGGACGAGATCTTCGGCCCGGTGCTCTCGGTCGTGCGCGCGGAGACCTACGACGACGCGGTACGAATGGTGAACGAGAACCCGTACGGGAACGGCGTAGCGATCTTCACACGGGACGGCGGCGCCGCACGGCAGTTCCAGTTCGAGGCCGAGGCCGGGATGGTCGGGATCAACGTCCCGATCCCGGTGCCGGTCGCGTACTACTCGTTCGGCGGGTGGAAGTCGTCGCTATTCGGCGACGCGCACATCTACGGGCCCGAGGGGATCAACTTCTACACGCGCGGCAAGGTCGTCACCTCGCGCTGGCCCGACCCGGCGACGAGTCAGGTCGACCTCGGCTTCCCGCAGACGCGGTAAGCGAAGAGTCACTCGACAGCTCTCGAACGATCGCCAGGCTGCCGGACATTGAGACGGTAGGGATGCGCGGATGACCCGGAGCGAGAGTTTCGATGCGCTGTTCGCGGCGCACGGCGCAGACGTCCTGGCGTACTGCAGCTGGCGCGCCGCGTCCGCAAGCGACGCGCAGGACGCGGCGGCCGACGTGTTCCTGACCGCCTGGCGGCGGCTGGACGAGGTGCCGGACGGTGATGCGGCCCGAACGTGGCTCTACGCGACCGCCCGGCGCGTGATCGCGAACCAGCGCCGGTCGCGGCGCCGCCGGGCCGCCTTGCACGAGCGGCTGGCGCTCGAGACGGCGTCGAGCCCGCGGGCAGCGGCGTCGCCGGACGACGAGCCGGACGCGCGCGTGCGCGAGGCGCTGCGGAGCCTGGCCGCGCGTGACCGCGAGATTCTGCTGCTCGCCGAGTGGGAGGGCCTGTCCCCAGCGGAGATCGCGACCGTCCTCGGCTGTCTCACGGTGACCGCCCGGGGTCGGCTGCACCGCGCCCGTCGCCGCTTCCGCACGGCGTTCGAGGAGCTCGCTCGCCGCGACATCTCGGAGCTGCCCACAGAGGTCTTTCGAAGGAGGATCCATGAACACGTCTGAGAGCATTCGCGCGCTACGGGAGGCGAACCCGCGCTCCAAGGACGGCTTCGCGGAGTCGGTCGAGGCGGTTGCCGACGCCGTGCGCGTCCGGATCGCAAGCGCGGCTGACGGCTCGGAGCTCCCGGTCGCGGATGCGCCGGAGCGTCGCCGCCTCCTGCGCATCGCGCTGGCAGTCGCCCTCGTCGCGGTCGCGGCAGCGGCGGCGGCCCTGCTCACGCTCGGCTCGCCGCGCGGCGGCACCGTCGAAGACGCCACGGCCGCGGTCGAGAGGGCCGCGACGGTCTCGGCGGCGTCCGCCGAGCGCTCGGGGACGGCCGTCGTCCGGATTACGCACGACGGCGACCTGTGGGCGGGCACGACGATCCGCTGGAACGGGGCAGACCTCGCCCAGTCGAGTCAGGACCCACTACGGAGTCGGAGGTCCGGAGCGGAATTCCTGGTCGTCGACGGGATGATGTACGGAATCGACCCGGGCGACGGCGCCTGGGTAGAGCTCGGCCCGCCGGAGAGCATCGACCCCGACAGCGGCACTACGCCGGCGGAATACCTCGCAGCGGTGCGCGAGGACGTCGGCGGGGCGACGCTCCGAAGGATCGCAGGCGGAGTCGGGGGGCTGACGACGCGGCCGCTCCCCGACGGCTCGACCGTCTACAGCGGCCAGGTCGGGGCCGCCCTGATCGCGCGGGAGTCCGGGTTCAAGGAAGGGCAGGCGATTCGAGTCTTCCCGTTCGGCTACGTGGCCCACGGCGAAGCCGCAAACCCGGCTGCGCTCCTCGACGTCGCAGTCACGGTCGGTGCGGAAGGCTTCGTTCGCGAGCTCGCCGTTCGCTGGCCCGGCTGGGTGTACAGCGTCACGTACAGCAAGCTCGGCGCGACGCCGGCCCCGGTCGCGCCCGCGAACGCACGGCCCCTGCGGCGCCAACTCCGCTAGGGCGGAACCTCGGTGTCAGACACCGGGCGGGTGCAGGGCTAGCCAGCCGGAACACTAAGCCGGTGTCTGACACCGTGCACTTCACACGGCCGACAAGCTGTTTTAGGATCCGCGCGGCGTGTCCTTCGACGACTGGATCCTCTCGCTTCACGTCCTGAGCGCGGCGGCGCTCATCGCTTCATTCGTCGTCTTCTGGGTCCTGATTTACGCGGTGCGGCGGACGGACCTGCCCGAGGTCGTGACCCGTCTGGGCCCGGTCGGCATGATCGGGAACGCGGCCGCGATCATCGGCTCGATCGGAACGATCGTCTTCGGCGTGTGGCTCGCACTCTCGTTCGGCGGCTATGACCTCTGGGACGGCTGGATCCTCTTGGCGCTCGTGCTCTGGGTGATCGGAGTCGGGACGGGCCAGCGCTCTGGGCAGGAGTACCTTCGGAGCGTCAAGAAGTCACAGGAGCTGGTGGCCGCGAACCAGACCGGACCGAGCGCTGAGCTCCTCGCGCTGAATCGGACGCAGCGGGGGCTCACGCTGCAGCTGGTCTCGTCCGTCGCGACGCTGCTCATCCTCATCGACATGATCTGGAAGCCGGGCGCATGAGCGTCATCGCCGCGATCCGCCCGGACAGCTGGAACTTCCCGCTCTTCGTGCACGTCCTCGGGGCGATGATCCTCGTCGGGGGCACGCTCACCGGCGCGAGCACGCTTGCCTTCGCGCGCAACGACCCGCGCTTCCTGCGGCTCGGCTACTGGACGCTGCTCATCGTCGCGCTGCCCAGCTACATCGTCATGCGCATCGGCGCGGAATGGATCTCCGACAAGGAAGGCTGGAACGACCTTCCCGAAGGAGTCGACGACCCCGCCTGGCTCGGGATCGGCTTCATCGTGGCCGATCTCGGCGCATTGGTGCTCCTGCTCTCGCTCGTCCTGGGCGGGATCGGCGTGTACAGGCTCCGCAGTGGGAACGGGTCGACCCTGCTCAAGATCGCGATGGTGCTCTCGGTGGTCCTGCTCGCCGGGTTGATCGTGGCCGCCTGGGCCATGTCCGCCAAGCCCGACTAAGCGACAGCAGTCTCGGCCTTCAGCTCCTCCCCGAACTTCGCACGCCGCACGAACTCGCCGATGCCCGGCGAGGCGACGAGCTCGCCGTCCTCGACGAGCACGTTGCCCCGCAGCAGAACGATCTCCGGCACGCCGGTCACCTCGGTGCCCTCGAAGAGGTTGTAGTCCGACTTCGAGTGGTGCGTCGCCGCCGAGATCGTCACCTTCCGCTCGGGGTCGAAGACGACGATGTCCGCGTCGGACCCGACCGCGATCGTCCCCTTGCGCGGGTAGAGCCCGAACAGCTTCGCCGGGTTCGTCGAGAGCAGCTCGACCATGCGGTTCAGCGAGATCCGCCCGGCGCGGACACCGAACTCGTGGATCATCTGCAGCCGGTTCTCGAGCCCCGGCGCGCCGTTGGGGATCTTCGAGAAGTCGTCCTTGCCCATCGTCTTCTGCCCGTCCCACAGGAACGCGCAGTGGTCGGTGGAGACGACCGAGAGGATGTCCGTCCGCACGGCGTTCCAGAGCACGTCCTGATTGGCCTTGTCCCGCGGCGGCGGCGTGTAGACGTACTTCCCGCCCTCGAAGTCGGGCCGCTCGAGGAACGTGTAGTCGACGAAGAAGTACTGCGTGCAGGTCTCGCCGTGGACGTTCCAGCCTTTCTCGCGTGCGATCGCGATCGGCTCGACCGCCTCGGCGCAGGAGACGTGCACGACGTAGAGCGGCGACCCGGCCACGCGTGAGAGCTGGATCGCGCGGTTCGTCGCCTCGCCCTCGGTCTCCGGCGGCCGTGTCAGCGCGTGGTACTTGGGCTCCGTGTCCCCGGCGGCGAGCGCCTCCTGGACGAGAACGTCGATCGCGTCGCCGTTCTCCGCGTGCACCATCACGAGCGCGCCCGTGTCCGCGGCGACCTGCATCGTGCGGAAGAGCGTCTCGTCGTCGACCATCAGCGCGCCCTTGTAGGCCATGAAGAGCTTGTACGACGTGATGCCGCCGTCCGGCAGCAGCGCGAGCTCCTCGAGCGTGCCGCCTTCCTTCAGGTCGGTGACCGCCATGTGGTAGCCCATGTCGATCACCTGCTTGCCGTTCGCCTTCGCCTTCCACTCCTCGAAGGCGGCGGCGAACGACTGGCCGTGCGGCTGGATGATGAAGTCGACGTGGCACGTCGTGCCGCCGAACGCTGCGGACGTCTGGCCGGACTCGACGTCGTCG
>JBKPFP010000143.1:0-10581 GCA_046744435.1 Actinomycetota bacterium
GCATCCACTTCACGAGCGACAACGAGGTCGGGCTACAGCTCGGCCGCCGCGTCGGCCGCGTCGCGGTGCAGGCGTACCGCGGCTCGCGCTTCTAGCGCTCCACGACGTTTCGACGTCGCTGCGCGATCGAACCAGCCTCGCACAGGCTCGCTCAGGGAGACGTGCGAGAATCGAAGCGGTGGCAATCGAGCAGCAGACCGCCTCCGAGCGCGTCCTCGCCGGCCGCGAGCGCTACGTCCCGCGCGGGATCGCCACCACGCCCCTCGTCGTCGCGCGCGCCGAAGGAGCGAGGCTCGTGGACGTCGACGACCGCACCTACATCGACTTCGCCGGCGGCCTCGGCTGCCAGAACACGGGCCACGGCTTCCCGCCCGCAGTCGCGGCGATGCACGAGCAGGTCGACACGTACCTGCACCAGTGCTTCATGGTCGGCGTGTACGAGCCGTACGTCGACGTCTGCCGCCGCCTGGCCGAGCTCTCCCCGTGCCAGGGCGAGGAGCAGAAGAGCCTGCTGCTCAACTCCGGCGCGGAGGCGGTCGAGAACGCCGTCAAGATCGCGCGCGCCGCCACCGGGCGTCCGGGTGTCGTCGTCTTCGAGAACGCCTTCCACGGCCGAACGCTGCTGACGCTCGCGATGACGCACACGGAGCGCTACACGCGCGGCTTCGCCCCGTCCGCCGGCGCGGTGCGGCGCGCGCCCGGCCCCTACCCGTACCGCGGCGTGACGTCCGACGACTCGCTCGCGGGCGTCGAGGCATTGCTCTCCGGGGAGGACGTCGCCTGCGTCGTCGTCGAGCCGGTGCAGGGCGAGGGCGGCTTCATCCCGCTGCCCGAGGACTTCCCCGGCCGGCTGCTGGAGCTGTGCCGGGCGCACGGCGCGCTCTACGTCGACGACGAGGTGCAGTCCGGGGTCGGCCGCACGGGGCCGGTCTGGGCGCTCGAGCACTACGGCGTCGAGCCGGATCTCCTCGTGTCCGGCAAGTCGCTGGGCGGCGGCTTGCCGCTGGCGGCGGTCACCGGGCCGGCGGAGATCATGGACGCGCCGGAGCCGGGCGGGCTCGGCGGGACCTTCGGCGGCAACCCGGTCGCCTGTGCAGCGGCGCTCGCCGTGCTCGACGAGGTCTCCTCGGAGGCCTTCAGCGCCAGGGCAGACGAGCTCGGTCGCCGGCTCCGGGCACGGCTCGACGCGCTCTCCTCGTCGCACGACCACGTCGGCGAGGTGCGCGGGCTCGGGCCAATGCTCGCCATCGAGCTCGTCACGGATCCCGAGACGAAGGAGCCCGCCGCCGACCTCGCCAAGTCCGTCACTGCACGCGCGCGCGAGCTCGGCCTGGTGCTGCTCTCGTGCGGAACCCACGGCAACGTCATCCGCATCCTCGTCCCGCTCGTAGTCACGGACGAGGACCTGGAGCAGGGCCTCGGCCTGCTGGAGCAAGCGCTTGTCGACGCGGGAACCGAGTAACACGAGCGACCGACCTGCGGACGTCGCGCTCCAGTCGCTGCGCAAGTCGTACGGCGAGGTCGTCGCCGTCGACGGAGTCGACCTCGAGATCCCCCCGGGCGAGTTCTTCACGCTCCTCGGCCCGTCGGGGTCGGGGAAGACGACCACGCTGAGGCTGATCGCCGGCTTCGAGCGACCGGACGAAGGGGCAGTCCTGCTCAAGGGCGCGGACGTGACGGCCCAGCCGCCTTACGCCCGCGACGTGAACACCGTCTTCCAGGATTACGCGCTCTTCCCGCATATGTCCATCGCGGACAACGTGGGCTACGGGCTGCGCGTCAAGCGCGTGCCCCGCGACGAGCGTCGCCGTCGAGTCGAGGAGACCCTCGAGTTGGTGCGGCTCGGGGGCCTCGGCCGGCGGCGTCCCAGCCAGCTGTCCGGCGGCCAGCGCCAGCGGGTCGCCCTTGCGCGGGCGATCGTCAACCGGCCGCAGGTGCTGCTCCTGGACGAGCCGCTCGGCGCCCTCGACCTCAAGCTGCGGCAGGACATGCAGGTCGAGCTGAAGCGGATCCAGGAGGACGTCGGCATCACGTTCGTGTACGTCACGCACGACCAGGAGGAGGCGCTGACGATGAGCGACCGCCTCGCCGTCTTCAACCGGGGCCGCATCGAGCAGGTCGGGGCGCCGGCCGACGTCTACGAGCGGCCGGAGACGGAGTTCGTCGCCGGCTTCGTCGGTGTCTCGAACGTCCTCGAGCGGACGTTGAACGGGCAGCCCAGCCGCTTCACCGTCCGTCCCGAGAAGATCCACATCCTCAGCGAGCACGAGCAGGTCACCGACGGCGCGCACGTCGAGGAAGGCCGAGTCCACGATGTGGTCTATATCGGCATGGTCACGCGGTACATCGTCGACCTCGACGCCGGAGGCCGATTGATGGTCATCCGGCAGAACCTCGAGACGTCTTCCGCAGAGGTCCTCGAGGCCCGAGGGCGGCACGTTCGCCTGCAGTGGCGCCCGGAGCACACCTACGTCATCGATCCGGGGGAAGAAGGAAAGGAGCAGGAATGAGGAGACGAGTGAGACGCGGCCTGTTCATGACCGCGTTCGCGGCATCCTTGGTGTTGCTCGCATTCGCCGCGGCGGGTTGCGGCGGGGGCAGCGACGAGGAGACAGGAGGCCCCGAGTCGCAGATCCAAGGGCTCGGTGAGGACCCCGACCAGGTCAGCGAGCTGGCGCGAGACGACGAACGCGAGGTCAATCTCGTCATCTGGTCGGGCTACGCCGACCCATCGTGGGCGAAGCCGTTCACGCAGGAGACCGGCTGCAAGGTGAACACGAAGGACGGTGCGAGCTCGGACGACATGATCGACCTGATCTCGACGGGCCAGTACGACGGCGTGTCGGCATCGGGCAACGCGAGCGTCCGCCTGATGGAGCGGGGCGATGTCGCTCCGGTCGACGTCGAGCTGATCCCCAACTACGCGAATGTCCAGAAGGGCATCAAGGACCAGCCGTACAACAGCAAGGAGGGCGTGCCCTACGGCGTCCCGCACGGCCGGGGCCCGAACCTCCTCGTCTACCGCACCGACGTCGTCCCGAAGGGCACGGACAGCTGGGCCGTGATCTGGGACAAGGCGACCCCGTACAAGGGCAAGCTCTCGATCTACGACGACTCGATCTTCATCGCCGACGCCGCGGTGTACCTGAAGGCGACGCGGCCGGACCTGAAGATCACGAACCCCTACGAGCTGGACGACAAGCAGTTCCAGGCCGCCGTCGACCTGCTCAAGCAGCAGGCTCCGCTGGTCGGCGAGTACTGGCCGGGCGACGTGGCGAAGCAGGTGCAGTCGTTCACGAACAAGGACAGCGTCGTCGGCACCACCTGGCCGTACCAGGTGAACCTGCTCGAGGAGGGGAAGGTTCCGGTGGAGGCGGTGAAGCCGAAGGAGGGCACGACCGGGTGGTCTGACACCTGGATGATCTATTCCAAGGCGAAGCACCCGAACTGCATGTACCTGTGGATGAACTACATCATCTCGCCGGAGGCTCAGGCCAAGGTGGCCGAGTCCTTCGGGGAGGCACCGGTCAACACCGAAGCGTGCGCCCTCACGAAGAACAAGAACCACTGCAACGAGTTCCACGCCGAGGACGAGGACTGGTGGAAGGACGTCTACTACTGGACGACGCCGACGAAGGACTGCGGCGACGACCGCGGCGACGTCTGCAAGACCCAGGCCGAATGGAAGGCTGCGTGGACTGAGATCCGAGGGTAATTGACCTCGGTCTCCTACGGCGAGACGCCGCCCCGGTCAGGTCCGGGGCGGCGTCTCGCGACGTTCCTCTTCCGCCACCCGCGTCTGCGGCTCGGCGCGCTCCTCTCGGGGCCACTCGGCTGGCTCGTGATCGTCTATCTCGGCTCGCTGGCCGTGCTCCTGCTGGCGGCCTTCTGGCAGACCGACGAGTTCACGTCAGAGGTCGTGCACACGTTCACGCTCGACAGCTTCCGGACGCTCTGGGAGCGCGACGTGTACCGCGACGTCGCGTGGCGGACGATCAAGATGGCCGCGCTCGTCACGGTCGCCGACGCGGTCCTCGCCTTCCCGATCGCCTACTACATGGCGCGGGTCGCGTCGCCGAGGACGCGCGGCCTCCTGCTCGTCGCCGTCGTCATGCCGCTCTGGGCCAGCTATCTCGTCAAGGCGTACGCGTGGCGGACGATGCTCGCGAACCAGGGGATCCTCAACTGGGCGCTCGATCCGTTCGGGGTCGAGGGCCCCGGCTACTCGACGACGGGACTGTGGCTCGTCTTCACCTACCTCTGGTTGCCGTTCATGATCCTGCCGCTCTACGCCGGGCTCGAGCGGATCCAGCCGTCGCTCCTGGAGGCATCCGCCGACCTCGGTGCCCGGCCCGGACGGACCTTCCTGCGAGTGGTGCTCCCGCTCACGCTTCCCGCACTGGCCGCCGGCTCGATCTTCACCTTCTCGCTCACGCTCGGCGACTACATCGCCCCGGGCTTGATCACGAGCGAGCAGTTCATCGGCACGGTCATCTACTCGATCCGGGGCCAGGCCTTGCCGCTCGCCGCTGCGTACACCTTCGTCCCGATCGCCGTGATGATCGTCTACCTGCTCGTGGCCAGGCGCCTCGGCGCCTTCGAGTCGCTCTGATGGTCGAGTCGCGCCTCACGCGAGCACTGCTGCGAGTCGCGACCGCGGGCACGCTCGCGTTCATCTACGCGCCGCTCGTCGTCATCGGCCTCTACGCGTTCAACGCGAACGTCACGCAGGGCTGGCCGATCGACGACTTCAGCACGAAATGGTTCCGGGTCGCCTGGGAGGACCCGGCGGTGCGCGATTCGCTGAAGCTCTCGCTGCAGGCGGCCCTCGGCGCGACCGTGATCGCGCTGGTGCTCGGGACGCTCGCGGCGCTCGCGGTCGCCCGGTTCCGCTTCTTCGGGCGTGAGACGATCTCGTTCCTCGTCATCCTCCCGATCGCGTTGCCCGGAATCGTCACCGGGCTCGCACTGCAGGCGACCTACCAGAACGCCGGGATCGCATTCGGCCTGCTGACGATCATCGTCGGCCACGCGACGTTCTGCATCGTCGTCGTCTACAACAACGCGATCGCCCGTCTGCGCCGGCTCGCGGGCTCCTACGAAGAAGCGTCCGCGGACCTCGGCGCCGACACGTGGCAGACGTTTCGCTATGTGACGTTCCCGGCGCTGCGGGCGCCGCTGCTGGCGGGGGCGCTCCTCGCCTTCGCGCTCTCGTTCGACGAGGTCGTGGTGACGATATTCACGTCGGGCGCGCAGCAGACGCTCCCGATCTGGATCTTCGCCAACCTTCAGCGGCCGCGTGAGCTGCCGATCGTGAACGTCGTCGCGCTCGTGCTCGTCCTCGTCTCCGCGATTCCCGTCTACATCGCCCAGCGGCTGACGCAGGAGCCGACCGCCGCTGCGGTCCCCGCTGCCGCCGCCCCCACGAAGCAATGAGATAGGTTTGGCGATCGACGAGGAGGTTCCGATGAGCGTCACGGTGGCGAGCTACCAGAACTTCGTTGCCGGTAAGTGGGTCGACGCAGTCGAGGGTGGCACAGTCGAGATCGTGAACCCGGCGACCGGCGAGGCGATCGCCCAGGTCCCGAACGGCACGCAGGGGGACGTCGACCGGGCTGTGGCTGCGGCCGTCGAGGCCCTGCCCGAGTGGCTCGAGACGACTCCGGGCGAGCGCGCCGAGGCGCTGCTCAAGCTCGCCGACGCGATCGATGAACACGCCGATGAGCTGACGCAACTCGAGTCGCAGAACGTCGGCAAGCCGCTCGCGGTCGCGGCGGAGGAGATGCCCGTGTGCGCGGACAACCTCCGCTTCTTCGCGGGCGCAGCGCGCGTCCTCGAGGGCCGCTCGACGGGCGAGTACATGCGCGGCTACACGTCGTGGATCCGCCGCGAGCCGGTGGGAGTCGTCGGCCAGGTCGCGCCGTGGAACTACCCGCTGATGATGGCGGTCTGGAAGATCGCCCCGGCCCTCGCCGCCGGCAACGTGTGCGTGCTCAAGCCCTCCGAGCAGACGCCGCTGACGACGCTGCGCTTCGTGCAGCTCGCCGGGGACGCGCTGCCGCAGGGCGTCCTGAACGTCATCACCGGCGACGGCGAGCCCGTCGGCGCCGGGATCGTGCGGCACCCGGACGTGCGCATGGTCTCCCTGACCGGGGACGTCGCGACCGGCAAGGAGATCGCGCGGGCGGCGGCCGAGACCCTCAAGCGCGTCCATCTCGAGCTCGGCGGCAAGGCGCCGGTGGTCGTCTTCGACGACGCCGACCCCGCCCAGGTTGCCGAGGCGATCAAGATCGGCGGCTACTGGAACTCCGGCCAGGACTGCACCGCGGCCTCCCGGGTCGTCGCCGGCCCGAAGATCTACGACAGGCTGCTCGACGAGCTCGTGCCCGCGATCGAGTCGCTCAAGGTCGCCGACCCCGCCGAGGGCGACGACGTCGAGATGGGCCCGGTCGTGTCGAAGGAGCAGCAGGACCGGGTGCTCGGCTTCCTCGAGCGCGCCGAGGGCGCCAAGGTGCTGACCGGCGGGGGGACGAACGGGGACCGCGGCTACTTCGTCCAGCCGACGGTGATCACCGACGTCCGGCAGACGGACGAGATCGTCCAGCGCGAGGTGTTCGGCCCGGTGGTGACGGTGCAGCGGTTCGCGGACGACGGCGAGGCGCTCGCGTGGGCGAACGACGTGCCGTACGGGCTCGCCGCCTCGGTCTTCACGCGCGACATCGGACGCGCGCTGAACGCGTCGCGCAAGCTCGAGTTCGGGACGGTCTGGATCAACGACCACATCCCGCTCGTGTCGGAGATGCCGCACGGCGGGTACAAGCAGTCCGGCTACGGCAAGGATCTCTCGCTCTACTCGCTCGAGGACTACACGCAGGTCAAGCACGTCATGGCCAAGCTCGACTAGCGCCCGCCCAGGAGGCCGCGCAGCCACTCCCGCGCGGCGGCGGCCACCGCCGGGAGGTCCGTCTTCAGGCCGTGATTGCCCGGCACGAGCGTCACGGTGCGGTTCGGGCCCGCCGGCGGGATGCCGAACGGGTCTTTCTCTCCTTGCACGATGAGCGTTGGCACGGTGAGGGCGTCCAGCTCCGGCAGGCGGCTCGGCGGCGGGTTCGACTTGCGGCGCGGCTGCAATGGGAACGCGAGGCAGAGGACGGCGACGGCGCCGATCGCCTCGACCGTCCGGCACGCAACGCGTGCGCCCAGCGAGCGGCCGCCGACGATCAGCGGGAGGCCCTCGAGCTCGTCCGAGCGCAGGTGCTCGACCACCGCGATCCAGGCCGCGTCGAGCTGGTGCGCGGGCGCGGGGGCCTTGCGGCCCGCGACGCGGTAGGGCTGCTCGACGAGCGCGACGGTGAGTCTCTCGGCGCCGGCGGCCTCGGTCACCGCGACGAGATCCGGGGCGGTCACGCCGCCGGCCGCGCCGTGTCCGAGGACGAGCGCGGCTCGCGGCTCCTCGGCCGGATGCAGGTGGACGTTCGCCGGCCCGTGCGGGGTGTCGACCTCGAGCATGGCCCTCTGGGGCCGGAGCCTATTTGACGAGGCTCAGCATCTTGAACATCGGGAGGTACATCGAGATGATGATGATCCCGACGACGATGCCGACCGCGATCATCATCAGCGGCTCGATGATCGAGGTGAGAGTCTGGATGGACGAGTCGACCTCGTCTTCGTAGAAGTCCGCGATCTTCGAGAGCATCCGTTCGAGCTCTCCCGTCTCCTCGCCGATCCGCACCATGTGGCCGACCATCGGCGGGAAGACCGGGTTCTCGATCAGGGGTTGCGCGATCGGCATGCCCTCGTGCACCTTGGCGCGCACGCCGGCGAGGGCCTCCTCGACGACCCAGTTCCCAGCCGTCTGCCCTGTGATCTCGAGCGACTTGATGATGTCGACCCCGGCGGCGACGAGCGTCGAGAGCGTCCGTGAGAAGCGCGCCATCGTTACCTTGAGCACGACGCCGCCGATCTTCATCGGGATGCGGAGCTTGATCCGGTCCCAGACACGGCGGCCCTGCTCGGTCCGCTTCAGCCTGCGCAGCCCGAAGACGAAGGCGCCGACGGCCGGGAAGAAGAACATCCACTCGTTGCGGAGGAAGTTCGAGGTCTTGACGACGTACTGGGTCAACGTGGGAAGGTCGCCGCCCAGCGTCTTGAAGATGTCAACGAAGATCGGAACGAGGAACAGCAGCATCCCGATCAGGACGAGGGTCGCGAAGATCAGGACCATCGTCGGGTAGATCATCGCGCCCTTTACGCGGCGCTTGATCTGCGTCTCCTTCTCGATCTGGAAGGCGACTCGGTCGAGCACTTGGTCGAGGATCCCGGCGGCCTCGCCCGCCTCGACCATCGCGATGTAGAGGCGGCTGAAGATCTTCGGGTGACGGGCCATCGCCTGCGAGAGGAGGAGCCCGCCCTCGACGTCCGCGCGGAGCTCGGAGATGACCGCGGAGAGGTACTTGTCCTCGGTCTGCTCTTCGAGGATGACGAGCGCGCCGACAACAGACAGGCCGGCGTCGATCATCGTCGCGAACTGGCGCGAGAAGATCTGGAGCGACTTCGGCTTGACCTTCTTGAAGTAAGTGCGCGCGCCCTCTTCGCCCTCGGCCGGAAGCTCGTCGAGGGACTGGGCGAGCAGGCCGCGCATACGCAGCTGCTCGCGCGCCGCGCTCAGGTCGGGCGCGTGGATCTCACCGCGGAGCTCGAGCCCCTCGGCGTTGATCGCGCTGTATGCGTACGCAGCCATCTAGGTCAGGACCGCAGTGGACACCGAGATTCCGTATCGGCAGAGGGATTGCGCCACTTGAGGGATGCGGCGCGGGTGCCGATAGGCATTTCGTGCGCACGCGCCTGCGGTCGGAAGGCGGCTTCGGCCTGGTCGAGCTGTTGATTTCGATGCTGATGCTCAACATCGGCCTGCTCGCCGTGGTCGCGGCGTTCTCCTCGGGGATCGTCTCCTTGAACCGGGCGAGCCGGATCACGACCGCCGCAGTTCTCGCCGACCAGCAAATGGAGCTCTATCGCGCGCTCACGTACAACTCGATCCGCCTCGACGCGACTGCCGTGGCCGGGGTCGACAACGCGTACACGTGCGACTCGACGCTCGGCGGCTCGTGCCCGAACTCGACGTCGCCCCTGATCACGGCCACATGCTCCGGGCCGCCCGATGAGTGCAACCCGAGCCGCGTCGCCACCGGCGCCGACCGTAAGAGCTACCGCGTCGACACCTACATCGTCTCCACGACCCCGACCGGCGGGCGGCCGGTCAAAAAGGTGACGATCGTCGTGCGTGACGCGAACAACCTGGCCGTCACGTTCGTGCGCCAGGCGAGCACGTTCGACCAGTCGACTGGTTAGCAGCCGGCACCTAACAGGGTCAGACCCTGTTAAGGGCTCCGGTCCGTCAGTGCAGGCGATCCTCGACGAAGCTCCGCAGCCTCGCCCGCGCTCGATCCGGCTCCGGCGCGAAGAGGCGTAGAAGCGCGTCGACAGCGAACGTCTCGTCGGTGTGCGCGAGTCCGATCGCGGCGCGATAGCTTCCCCATCCCCAGCTCTCCGGCTCCTCGCATAGTCCGGCCCGGACAGGGTTCAACGCGATGTAGCGACACGCCTCGAGGAGATGGCCATCTGTCTCGATGAGCTCTGAGTGATACCGACCGCCGAGAACATGGCCAGAAGTGCCGTGTCGACGATTGAACGAGGTGGCGTAGAAACCGTTCAGGCGCTGCATTCCAGCAGCGAGATCGGGCTTCGGCGTTTTCACCAGAAGGTGGTAGTGCGTGGTCATGAGGCAGTACGCCGAGCATGACCACGAATGTCGCTGAACCACCATGACGAGAATGGACATGAACAGCTCGCGATCGATCCGGTCCAAGAAGATCGGCCGCTTCGCAGAGCTCTTCGACGACACGTGGTAGGTGGCACCGCCGAGCTGGATCCGTGGAGGCCGAGGCACCCACCGAGCGTAGGGCGCCGGCAAAGCCAAGGCCACGCTCCGCGCGGAAGAAGTCGCGGTTACAGGCGCGTCTCTTTACAGGGTCAGACCCCGTTAAGAGGTGGTTAGCTCGTAGAGACCAGGAGGAGCTCGTAGCGGGCGCCGTCGACTGTGTTCTGCAGGATCAGCTTCTTGCCCTTCTTCAGCGTGACCGTCGGCGAGCCTGTGTCGAGCGTGCCCTCCGAGATGCCGACCTTCGCCGTCGTCGGCGTCAGCGCCACGAGGACGAACAGCGGATCGGCCTTCGGGAAGCTGACCCCGACGCCGACCTGCTCCGGAGCGCCGTTGACGGAGATCCTGGCCGACGTCACGGCGGCCGGCGTCTTGGCGGCCGGCGTCTTGGCGGCAGGAGGCGGTGGCGGGATCGGCGCCAGCGCCGGCTTCGAGGCGGCCTTCCCTGCTGCAGCAGCAGCGGACGCGGCCGGCGTGCCGAGCTGTTGCGCGAACGGATCCTTGCTCGCAAAGCGGTCGAACGTGAGCAGCTGGCCGCCGGCAGGCTGCGCAGCAGGATCGGAATCGACGAGCGTCCCAGTGGAGACCGACGTGGCCACCGGGGTCCCGGTCGCGGGTGGCACGACAGCACCAGTCGCCCC
>JBKPFP010000151.1:0-9214 GCA_046744435.1 Actinomycetota bacterium
GCCGACACGATGCGCTTCAACGGCGCCAACATCGCCGAGCAGGTCGACCTGTCGGCGAACGGGAACCGGCTGCGGTTCTTCCGCACCCAGGCCAACATCACGATGGACACGGCCGGCGTCGAGCGCGTGGACTTCAACGCTCTCGGCGGGGCCGACGTGGTCATCGTCGGCAACTTGGCCGGCACCGACGTCGGCAGCGTGAACGTCGATCTCGCCGGCACCCTTGGCGGTGTGGCGGGCGACGGCCAGATCGACCGCGTCATCGTCGAAGGCACGAACGACGGGGACAGGATCCACATCAATGAAGACGCCTCCGGTGTCAACGTGGCCGGGCTGCGGGCCTTGGTGGCGATTCGGCACCAGGAGGCGACCGACGCGCTCGCTGTCGACGGTGTGGATGGCAACGACGACATCTCGGCGGCCGGGCTCCCGGCTCAGGCGATCGCTCTGATCCTCGCCGCAGGCGAGGGAGACGACGAGATCTTTGCCGGGCAAGGCGACGACCGGCTGGTCGGCGGAAACGGCAACGACACGCTCGACGGCAGCAAGGGCAACGACCTTGCTCTGATGGGCGCCGGCGACGATACGTTCGAGTGGGATCCGGGTGACGGCAGCGACACCGTCGAGGGCGAGGCCGGCGACGACTCGATGCTCTTCATCGGCGCCAACATCGCCGAGCGGATCGACGTGACGGCGAACGGGAATCGCGTGCGGTTCGTCCGCGACGTCGGCAACGTGACGATGGACACCGCCGGGCTGGAGCGGATCGACTTCCCGGCCCTCGGCGGGGCAGACCTGGTCAACGTCGGTGACCTCACTGGAACCGACCTCACGAGCCTGCAAGTCGACCTCGAAGGCGTTCCCGGCGCCGGCGATGGCGAAAGGGATCGCGTGGTCGTCACCGGAACGAACGGCGACGATGCGATCGACGTCAGCGGCGACTCAGATGTCGTAAAGGTGAGCGGTCTCGCCCCGACGCTCAAGATCCTGCATCCGGAGTTCGCGAACGACCGGCTCGAGATCAACACCCTTGACGGCATTGACACCGTCGGCACGGAGGGTTTGGAGCCCGGTGCGATCCAGCTCCTGGTGGACGGCGTGCCCGTCCCGTAGAGCAACCACGCCCGCAGGGATACGCGGGGCCCCCGTTCTGGGGGCCCCGCACTGGCGTAAGAGCAGAAACGCCGTGCTTAGGGCCTGGGAGTGCCCCCGGAGATCCGCGAGCTGGTGCCTGACGACGCTCGACGCCGACCACATCGCGTGCCGCTTCGTCGATAAGAACCCCCACGCGCCGCAGGGGACTCACCTCGTCGCTGCGCCTTCTCGATCAGCAATTCATACCCGTGTAACTCGGTGGCGATCTCGGTGCGACCCGCTCGAGCGCGGCCTGGACAGCGCGTTCCGGCTCGGCTTCACCGACGGGCACGAGCACCTCGCACCGCCCTACGAGATGGATAGAGGCTTTGAGAATGCCCCGGCACGAATCGAACGTGCGCACGCGGTTTTGGAAACCGCTGCTCTATCCAGGGAGCTACGGGGGCTCGGGGTCAGGGAAGCCGAGCCCTGGAGACGGCCTGAATGCTCGGTTCCCGGGGTCTACTCCGCTACGAACAGCGCGACCGCCGCGTACTGACACGCGGGCCGCAGCGATCACGAGCGCATGGAACAGCTCGTGGTAGCCGAAGATCGACGGCACGGGATCCGGCCGGCGCAACGCGTACCCCACCGCACCGGCCGTGTACAACGCGCCGCCGGCGCCGAGGAGCGCGATTCCGTCAGCGCCGACGTGGTCCCAGAGCTCCGGGAGGGCGACGATGCCGACCCAGCCGAGCGCAACCGCCATCAGGGCTGAGATCCACTTCGGCCCTCGACCCAAAGGACCTTGCAGACGATCGCGACCAGCGCGCCACCCAGACGATCGGAAGCACGGTCCAGCGCCACGCACCTGTCAGGGCTAGCAGTCCGAACGGCGTGTACGTCCCAGCGATGAGCACATAGATGGTGGGGTGGCCGAGCCGACGCATCCAGCGTCTCGCCCGCGTCCGCCACGTGACGCAGTGGTAGGGCGCGCTGACTAGACAGGCTGGCCGGCCGGCCGGACGAGCTTGATCGAGTCGCCTTTGCGGTTTGCTCCTGAAGTGGCGTCACGATCGCGGGGAGGGCCGCCATGCCAATCGAGACACAGCGCCGTGGCGTCGTCGCGTAGCTCACCGCCACTTGCCTTGAGGACCGCCTCGGTAAGGTGCTGCACCGCCTCGCGGGCGTGCATGTTCATGGTTGCGGTCAGGATGGCTGCGATGTTGATGCGCGCGGCGTCGCGCTCCAGCATGCCGTCGGTGACGAATATCAGCCGGTCGCCCACCTCCAATGGCAGCGCTTGCACCCGGTGGCCGCGTCCCGGCAGCAGTCCGAACGGGCGGTCAGCCTCCAAACGAAGTTGCTCGACCTGTCCGGCCCGAAGCCGGAGCGGCGGGGGATGGCCGGCGTTGACGATGCCCGCAGTCGCATTGGCCAGGTCAATCCGCACGAGCAGGCCCGTAACGAACTGGCCGTCGACCACCTGCTCGGCCAGCGCATCATTCGCGAGCCGCGCCTGCTCGGCCAGCTCCACTCCCCGCCGGCGGGCATTGCGGAGACCCCCGACCAACACGGTCGCCAACAGGGCGGCGTCCATCGTGTGGCCCATCGCATCGGTCATCGACACATGCAATGCGTCTCGCTCCAGCGAAAAATCGAAGGTGTCACCGCCGATCTCACCCGCCGGTTGCAGCCAGGCGGCGAGAGTGAATTGCCCGGCCTCGCACGTATAGGAACCAGGCAACAGCCGATGCTGGATCTCCGCGGCCAACGACAACGGAACCGAGCGCTGTCCCCACTCGAAGAGATCGGTGTACCGGCGGTTCGCAATGACCACGTACGCCAAGAAGTGCGCCGCCAGCGCCACATCGGCCAACGTCTGCTCTGCCGGGGAGTCGTCCAGCCGCAACTCCAGAACACCGACCGCTTCACCGCGGCTGGTCACCGGCGCGAACAACCGGGCGCCGCCATCCTCAACGATCACCTCGACGGCCTGGGCGGCCAACGCCCGCCCCTGCGGCGTCCCAACCAACGGCACCTGCTCTGCGGTCTCCTTCCCCTGCAACCGCAGTGCCCCCTTCCCGCCCGAGTGGCCCAGTCGGATCAGCGATCGCCCGCTGAAGTCGGCGATCAGGAAGCTGACCTCGCGGGCACCAATCGCTTTCGCGAGCGCGGCGGCGAGCACATCGACCGCCGCGACCGGCGGGGCCGCCTCGACTGCCGCCAGCAATGAATTCAAGTTCAGTGGTGATCGCCGACCGCCACCCATCTCGCCTAACCTAACTCGACCGTTCGCCAGCGGCAGTACCTGCCCTCAGCGCTGATCCCGAGTCAGATCCGCGGCGGCTTGTGGGCTCGGTGCAAAGGCCAGCGGTATGTGCGCGGCGAGCGTCGCGGCGCCGCCGAGGACGAATAGGGAGCGGTAGCTTCCGCTTGCGGCGATCGCCAATCCAGCCATGGGGACCGCGAGCGCGGACGCGACGGCGCGGAGCGAGTAGTACAGAGCGGTGTACCCGCCGGCCTCGCCGGAGGGGATGAGCGCGGCGAAGAGTGAGAACCCGAGGGTCGAGATGAGACCGAAGCCCGCAGCGGCCAAGCCGCACGCGAAAGAGACCGCAACGAGGTTGGCCGACCCTGCGGCGGCCAGGAAGCCGGCGCCCATGAGGGCCACGCCCAGCGTCAGGAACGGTTTGTGCAGGCGTGGGTTCCGGATGAAGCCTGCAGCGACCATGGCCAGCCCCGCGCCGAGCGCGAATGCGGCAAGCCAGAGGGACGCGAGACCCGGCGTGAGCCCGAGCACGCGTCGGGCATAGAGGATGAAGAAGACGGGCAGCGCGGCGTAGCCGATGACCCAGAGGATCTCCGCGGCGAGGTAAGCGCGTACTCCAGGGCGGATCATGGCGGTCCCGTAGAAGCGAAGCGGCCACTGTTGCGGCCGATCAGCCTTACCGGGGTCGGACACGGGCAGCCGCCGAACGGTGGGCCACGCGAGCAGAAGCATGCCGACCGCTGCGAAGACGAAGGGCGCCCACAAGGCAAGCCCGATGAGGAGCCCGCCGATGACGAGTGCGACGAGACCGCCGATCAGCGTGGCGACTTCCAGGGCGCCGTTGCCCTGTGCATAACGCCCGGTGTCGAAGCAGTCGTGCACGAGGGCGCGATGGGCCGTCATCACGACGTTCACACCGATGTAGGCAAGCGTGCCGGCAATCGTCAGGACCAGATACGAGGTGCCTTGGCCAAGCGCGACGGCGCTGAGGCCGAACGCGGCGATCAAGCTGCCGGCCACGAGGAACGGCCGTCGCCCGTGCCGCGGCGTATGGCGCCGATCGCTCCAGCGACCCACGAGGAGGGGCATGGCGAAGCCGGCCGCCGAGTTCACCATCATCACCAGCCCGATCAGGGCCGGCGCCTCCCTGATGTCCGCGAGGAGGAGCGGGAGATAGGTCGACGTCACGGTGCGCACGAGACCGGTGCCGACAGCTGCCGCGGCGAAGACGAGCAGGTAGGCGAAGCTGCGTGGAGGGCGGAGCGGGAGCGCGAGAACGCTCGGCAGCCGAGTCGCTACAAGTGGGTCGCTAGAGACGGCGCACCTCGAGCGAGCCGGATCTACCCGCGAATCTCATTCGGCGGCGAAAGCTTTCTCCCAGGCTCTCGCGCTGCCGGTGCTCAATCCCCGCTCTCCGGATCCATCCTCGTCGTTACCTACGACTGGTGGCGGAGAGGATAACTCGTCCGCGAACATGGCTCGTCCAACCTCGGGTCGAAGAGGAAGGAGAAGGGAAAAGGCCCGCAAACGCGGGCCTTCCCTCCTCGGATCGAGCCGTCCTAGAGCTGTTAAACCCTGACGAGCTCGTTCGTCTTCTCGACGATCACTTCGCCGCCCGTGACCTTCGGCGGATTGGGAAGTGTCGTGTCCAACTTCTCCTCGCGCACCCAGGTCGCTGCGATGCGGGTCGACTCGTCGGCGTGCGCCGAAGTGTCAAAGAAGTCGATGGAGCTCATGACGCCGTTGTCGGCCTCGATGAGGAAGTAACTCTTGAAGCCCGGCATCTCGCTCAGGCGGGGCAGGAGGGTTTCGTCGACCTTCCTGGTCAACTCCTCTGTCCGCTTCTGGTCGATGCCTTCGTACCGTCGGATGGTGGCATACATACGATGCTCCTAACTGTCACGTTCAGGGTGGAGCGCCTGCCGGTTGAGCTCTCCTTGATGCGCTGTGGGCCCGGTGTGACAGTCGAAAGAGGACAAGCCTCGGAGCCTCGACGGCTTCCGTCTGGGTCTTCGCGCAACACGTACTGTAGCACACTTCTTGACAACGTGAAATAACGTGACTACGTTTTCCAACGTTACCAATGTAGGAGGCGGCGATGTGCCCATTCTCGGTCACGCTCGAGCACGTTCCAGATCGAGAGCTCGGCCCACTTCTGACCCACCTCGCTGAGGCAGGCTTCCGGAATCCGGTCATCGAGCCCGTCACCAGTGTAGGTCGATCTCGCAGAGCGGCCGCTCTTGCCCGCGGGTGGTCTGCGGACCTCCCAGAGGATTGGAGCCTGGTGGGAGAGCGAGATGACCAGTCGTATCAGTGGCCGGAAGAGCGCGATCAGTACTCGCGCTACAGCGTTTTCATGGGCACGACCCTCGCCGAAGGCGCAGTCCACATCGCTCTAGGGACGACGATTCGCAAGAAGAAGTGGGGGCGCGATCGGACGTACGTCGTCGCCTTCCTGACCAGCGGGTCGCCCCAGCGGCCCCTGGCCGAGTTCGTCGCGGCCGACGACTACGAGACGACACGCGAGCTCGTCGCCGTCATCCGAGGAAGCGACGGTGGGCGGCGTATGTACGGTGCCGGCGACACGCTTCCCGCGATCTACGAGGAGCGTTTCAAAACGCAGATGTACGCCGAGCGCGTCGACTATCCGGGCGTGTGGAACAAGGCCGTAGTGGTCGCAGGCGAGGACGATTACACGACGATGCTCAACCACGCACTGATCCAGGGTCGCCGGCGTCAGTCGATGTAGACGCGGCTCATTTGTAACACTTAGTACAAATCTCTGCTATACTCAAGAAGCGCGTAGACCTAGCGCGGCAGCCGCCGAGGCGCCACCGCACTTCCCTCATCGACTTCCGAACCGGGCCTGAGTGCAAGGGGAGAGCGGAGTGCTCTCCAGGAAGTGTCCCGAGAGAAGGCGGTATGCGATGAAGAGATTCCTGTATTGGCGGAAGATGACCTGGGCGATCGTGCTCTGGTCCGCGGCGATGGTCGTGTTGCTGGTCAGCAGCGGGTTCGTGTTGACCTTCCTCGTAGGGTCGCTTGGCCTCATCGCGCTGAGCGCGATCTGGTACGGGAGCCGGCCGCTGTGGCGTGTCGGCCACGGCGCGCGTCTTCGCCGCTTGCGTCCGGTCAAGGTCGCGTTCAAGAGCACCGAGGGGCTCTTCAACTCGGCCCGGTAGCGCGAGCGTCGACCCGCTGGATTCAGGGGTTACGAGGCCGCTTCCTCGATGACCCCTTTTCAGCGTGGCCAGGTTGGCGCTCACGCCATTCTTGACGGCTCGCCGCGCGAGCTGCGGCACGAGGGCGGCGGCGCCGTGCAGCTCGACCTGCGCGTCGAGCTTGACGAGCGTGTCCCCGCCGTCCGAGGAGAACAGATAGCGGTAGAGGAACGGCGTTGGCCCCGAAGTCGTGCGAATCGCGAACTCTCGCGGCCGCTCGAGAGCCAGGATCTCCATCTCGTTCACGGCGCGACCGGTCGGAAGCCGGCGCTCCATCGAATAGCCCTACCTCGGACGTTCTTGCGGACCTCTTGAACGGCGGAGTTCCACCGCGGGAAGTTGAGCGGATCGGAGACGTAGGCATAGACCTCCTCGATCGGCCGCTCGATGCGCACGTCGTCTCGAAGGCGATCACGCCGCCATCTCCTCCGGCACTGGATACACGAGCTGCCGCGTGGCGAGCCGGGACGCTGTCTCGGGGTCGTGCGCGACGAGGTAGACCATCGGATCTGCGGCGGCGAAGGCGCGGATCCGCTCGTGGGTGAGCCGCACCATTGCGTCGTCCGCACCGACCCCGTCCGCGATTCCACGCAGC
This sequence comes from Actinomycetota bacterium, assembly GCA_046744435.1. Taxonomy (GTDB): domain Bacteria; phylum Actinomycetota; class Thermoleophilia; order Gaiellales; family Gaiellaceae; genus VAXT01. The sequence goes on from JBKPFP010000151.1 coordinate 7,163, forward strand.
ATCAGCCCCTGGGTGTAAGAGCTGTCGCCGGCGAGGAAGACGGTGTGGTCGGTTTCCTCGACGAGAACCCCGATCTGGCCGGGGGTGTGACCGGGCACGGGCACGATGGTGACATCGCCGGCTTTCGTCAGGCGCAGGCTCTGGGGGAACGGCCCCAACGGCTCTGGCTCGAGCTCGAGCCCGATTGGCGCGAACCAGCTCGGCCAGTGCTTGTTCGCAACGTAGCCGCGCAGACGGCCGCTCAGGCCGGAGGCGAACTCGAGCTCGGCGCGCGTGACGAGGATGTCGTTCTCGGGGAAGTAGTCCAGCCCGCCGGCGTGGTCCGTATGGAGGTGAGTCATGACGACCCAGCGGATGTCGCCCGGCCGGATGCCGAGGCGCTCCAGTTGTGGGCCGATCTCCTGCTCCGGCTGCACCCATTCGCGGAAGGCGCGAATGCCGGGGTGCCAGCGGGTGAAGTAACTGCGCTCGGAGGCGCGCGCGGTCTCGCCTGTGTCGACGATGATCACGCCTTCTGGATGCTCGATGGCGAAGGCGTAGATCGGCAGCGGCTCCGTCCACTCTCGGTCGACGATCGTGTTCAGCAGGCGGCGCTTGCCCAGCCCGACGCCCTCCCGCCAAGCCGTCGTGACGGCGACTACTCCGGTTTGAATCGCGTGGATTTTCACTGCGCTTTCTCCTTTCGTGCTCTTGAGGATTTCGTCGGGCGAGGCTTTTCTGGCGCGAAGCCGCGCATGAGCAGATCGGCGACACCGACGGCGAGCCGCTCGTCAATCGGGCCCCCAGTGACGAGAAGCCGGTAGAAGAGCGGCCCGCCGAGGACGTCGAGGGCGAGCTCGAGATCGAGCCCATCGGCGAGATCGCCCCTTTCGATCCCCCGGGCCAGCACTTCCTGCAGGGCCTCGCGACGAGACGCGAGAAACCCACTGCGAACTGCGCGCGCAAGCTCCGGATCCCGGTGCATGGCTGCGACGAGTCCGGGCATTGCTCCAGCCGCAACCGGGTTGGCGTACACGTCGACTGCCTCGCGCATCAGCGCAATCAGGTCTTTCCGCGTCGAGCCGGTGTCGGGGACTCGTATCTCGCCTACCCGTGCGGCTACCGCCGCGGTCACGAGCTCGTTCTTCGACCGATAGCGGCGGTAGATCGTGGCCTTGCCGACACCTGCGCGAGCTGCGACTTCGTCCATCCGCAGGTCGTCAACACCGTGCCGTGCCATGAGCTCGAGGGTTGCCCTGAGGATGGCGCGGTCAGCGCGTGCCTCGCGCGGCCTTCCTTTCGCCCGTTCGGGTGATTCGCCTGCGATCACTCTCCTTACAGAACTCATAGTCTCGTAATCTCAAGAGAGTAGCATATTTACGAGACCCGAGGTTCTATAATCCAGCGCCGCGACGGCGACTCTGCTCAACCTGTTCGTGCCGGGGCCAATCCGGACAGTGGGATCGACCGTATCTGTGGCAGGCGCGCTTAACCCGACCCCTTGGAAGGGAGAAGCCGATGTCTTTGCGGAACACGGGACTCGCCGTCGGGGCGATCCTGCTCATCGTTGCCTTCGGTGCCAGCACCGCGGGGGCGGCTCGTCGTGACCGAACTCCCCCGACGACGCCCACGAACCTTCGGATCACCGCGACCACCGATACAACCATCTCGCTCGCCTGGAACGCGTCGACCGACAACTCGGGCACCTTCTCGTACCGCGTCACCGAGAGCAGCAGCTTCAACACCTATACGGTCGCCGTCCCCCAAACGAGGACGACGCTCACATTCACGCGCCTGTGGCCGGAGCAGACGTACAGGTACACCGTCTACGCCGTCGACGCCGCGGGCAACCGCTCCGGCGACAGCAACACGGTCAGCTACACGGTCCCTGCAGACGTCACGCCGCCGACGCCGGCGCCGCAGCTGACCATGACCCCCTTCAGGCCGGCGCGGGCCGGTTTCTCATGGACGCGGTCGGTCGACAACGTCAGCCAGGTCCGGTACACGCTCTACGCGCCAACGGAATCCCACAAGTCGAACAATTCAGCTATGAGTGGGCCACGCTCTGGTATC
>JBKPFP010000347.1:0-1366 GCA_046744435.1 Actinomycetota bacterium
ACCTCCTCGACGAGCTCAGGCGTGTAGCGGCGGTAGTGCTTGCGGAGGAGCTGGAAGACGCAACGAGGATTCTGCAGCGACTCGTCCTCCTCGGGCTGCTCGCCGTCGTGCAGGCCGCCGCCTGCCCGGGCGCCGTGGGCGCCGTGCCCGGCGGCCTGCCCGCTCACCGGCCCGGTCACGTCCTCGCCGGCGGCGGCGCGCAGCTCAACACCCTTGTACTGCCAGGTCGCGCTGTCGTACTTCCGCTGCTCGGGGTCCCAGCCTGAGAAGTACCCGTCCAGGTCCTCGGTGTCCTCGAAAGCGTCGTCGATGATCGTCGGTGCGTTCGTGTACTTGACGACGTACTCGCGGAAGTAGCGCTCGTTCTCGAGGATGTAGTTGACGATCCCGCCGAGGAACGCGATGTCGCTACCGGCCCGGATCGGCACGTGGAGGTCGCACATCGCGCTCGTGCGGCTGAAGCGCGGATCGACGTGGATCAGCTTCGCGCCTTGCCGCTTGGCCTCCATCGGCCACTGGAAGCCGACGGGGTGGTTCTCCGCCGTGTTCGAGCCCATGATCACGATGCAGTCCGAGTTGGCCAGGTCTTGCTGGAAGGTGGTGGCCCCGCCTCGTCCGAACGAGGTCCCGAGACTCGGGACCGTCGAGCTGTGTCATATGCGGGCCTGGTTCTCGACCTGGACGATGCCGAGCGCGCTGTAGAGCTTCTTGAGGAGGTAGTTCTCCTCGATGTCGAGCGTCGCGCCGCCCAGGTGGGCGATGCCCATGCAGCGACGGGTCCTCGAGCCGTCGCGCTCGTCCTCCCAGGTCTCAGCCCGGGTGGCGAGGATGCGGTCGGCGATCATGTCCATCGCCTCGTCGAGCGAGAGCTCCTCCCAGTCGCGCCCGTGCGGACGCCGGTACTTGACGCGGTACTCGCGCAGCGGGCTCTGGACGAGGCTCTTCGTGGCCGAGCCCTTGGGGCAGAGGCGGCCGCGCGAGATCGGGCTGTCCGGATCGCCTTCGATCTGGTCGACCTTGCCGTTGCGGACGTAGACGAGCTGTCCGCAGCCGACCGCGCAGAACGGGCAGACCGACTTGACGACGCGCTCGGCGTCTCGCGTGCGCGGCCGGAGGGACGCCTGGCGCGGCGACTGCACCGCCTTGCCGAGCCCGAGCGGGTCGCCGTCGAACTGGCGAACGACCGGCCAGGAGGCGATCAGCTTCCCGAGCTCCACGACTCCTTCCTCACCCCCAAGGGTGGAGTGCCACTCGCGAGACCGCTCTAGTCTGACGCAGTGGGCACGAGCCGGCTACTGACACCTGTCTTCGTCCGCGTGTGGCTCGCGACGCTGGGCGCCTTCGCCTCGTTCGGCGTCATCCTGCT
>JBKPFP010000318.1:0-3387 GCA_046744435.1 Actinomycetota bacterium
CTCTTAACGCGGCCGCGACGTGTAGCGAAGCGGCGCCTCGGTCGACTAGAACGGAGTCGATCGATCCGAAGATCCGCGGGATCCCCGGGCGCTTCGGCGTCATCCGCCGCCCCGACGGCCGCTTGCAGGTGACGCACCGGAGCTTGCCGATCTACACGTACGCTCACGAGCGGGCCGAGCAGGTGCTCTGCAACAACGTCGACGGCTGGTTCGTCGTCCGCGCGCGCTGACTTTGCACGACAGGTCCCGTTTCGCGCCCAGACATGTCTCGCAGAGCGATGTGAACCGCTGATTCTTCGCTTGGCTCCATCGATCGCGGGACATGTCCGGTGCCAGGCACCAGACATGGCTCGCCGGCTCAGCCGAAAGTGACCAGGAGCCGGTCGATCTTGCCGTCGCGGAGGCGGAAAATCATCGCGCCGGCGCGGGCCTTCGGGTCGGTCCGCCAGGCGTAGTCGACGACGATCAGGTCCTCGCCCGACTCGCGGGTACGGAGGATGTCGATCTCGTCGTCCGGCGGCTGCTCGGCGTAGGCGCGCGCGATCGCCTCCTTGCCGCGGAACGGCCCGACGGGCACGCCCTCGAACGCGAGCTCCGCGTTCTCGGCGAACTCATCGAGCATCGGCCCGAAGTCGCCAGAGCGCACGCCCGCGTTGAAGCGTTCGACGTGCGCGTCGAGAAACTCGTCGTTACGCGACGTCCGCGGTCTCCCACTCGGGCGCGTATGACCCCGACCGCGCGGCGCTGTTGAACTTCGCCCGCCGGTAGTATGCCTTTTGCGCATCTTCCACGTTGTTAGAGTCTCCGCCCCAGGCCTTCAGCGCCGGCGCCTGCAACGCCCGCCCGTACGAGAACGAGAGCTCCCATGGATGCGGCCCGCGCTGGTTCAAGGCATTCAGCCGGGCGGTCGCGTCCTCGTCGGACATCCCGCCCGAGAGGAAGACGACGCCCGGCACCGCAGCCGGCACCGTGTTGCTCAGACACTTGACCGTCATGTCGGCGACCGTGTCGACGTCTGCCTGCTCGGGCGCGTCGTAGCCCGAAACGACCATGTTCGTCTTCAACAGCGAGCCCTCGCGCTTGACGCGCTGGTCGAACAGCTCGGTGTAGAGCGCCTGCAGCGTGCGGTCGGTCACGCGATACGACTCCTCGATCGAGTGGTCGCCGTCCATCAGCACCTCCGGCTCGACGATCGGCACGAGCCCCGCCTCCTGCGAGAGCGCCGCGAAGCGGGCGAGCGCGTGCGCGTTGACCCAGACGCAGTAGTCGCTGGGCAGTCCGTCGCCGATCGAGATCACCGCGCGCCACTTCGTGAACCGCGCGCCGAGCTCGTAGTACTCGGCGAGGCGCTCGCGCAGCCCGTCCAGGCCCTCTGTCACCGTCTCGCCCTCCGCGAGCGCGAGGGGCTTCGCACCCTTGTCGACCTTGATCCCCGGGATGATCCCCTTGCTCTCGAGGAGCTGCGGGAACGGCGTCCCGTCGGAAGTGCTCTGGCGGATCGTCTCGTCGAACATGATCACGCCGCTGATGAACTCCTCGGCGCCCTCGGTCGTGAAGAGCAGCTCGCGGTAGGCGCGCCGGTTCTCCTCGGTCGACTCGACGTCGATCGAGTCGAAGCGCTTCTTGATCGTGCCCTCGCTCTCGTCGGCGGCGAGGATTCCCTTGCCTTCGGCGACGAGCGCTTTCGCGATGGTCTCCAGGTCGGTGGCGGTCGCTGTCATCTCAGTCCTCCTTGCTCGCTCTCGCGGCCTGGATTATCCCCCTTACTCGGCTATCCTGAATCGCGCGCGGACGTAGCTCAGTTGGTAGAGCATCAGCTTCCCAAGCTGAGGGTCGCGGGTTCGATCCCCGTCGTCCGCTCAAGAGAGAGCCCCGCACTTGGCGGGGCTTTCGTCGTCGATGACCCAGCCGCGAACCGGGCTAGCCGGTGAACCGCGGCCGGGAAACCCGCGGCGAGCAGACCCTGATCACGCGCTTGAGGTCCACCGGTGGGCTGCCCGAGCCCAGTTGGAAGGTGACCCGAACCCGCAGCCGGTAGCGGCCGGGAGCCAGTTTCACGCGAGGGGTGACTCTCCTCTGGAGCGCACCCATGGTGATGCGACGCCTCAGACGCCCGTTCACGAACACCTGGATCCGAGCGACTCGAGTTCCTTGGAAGTTGACGCGCGGTACGCGCGGGCCGATGCAGCCTCTGAGGGCTTGCGGCAGACGAATGCCGGCGTGGCCCGTGTCGTTCGCATCAGGCGGCTTCGGCCCGGGCGGGACGATCGGCGAGGGCGGCGGCCCAGGCGGGCGAGGAGGCGGAGGCGGCGGCGGAGGCGGAGGCGGAGGTGGTGGTGGCGGCGGAGGTGGAGGTGGAGGGGGCCTGACCGCCTCGTAGTTGCCGAAGTCGCGGTTGCGCGCGTAGGTCGTGTTCGCCGTGTTGATCGGCCAGCCACACGGGAACATGCCACCAGGGGCCGAACCGGTGCCGCCGGGCGTGCTGTCGTTCGGGAACGAGCACGTCACGTTGCCGGCAGCGGCACGCCGGCGTGCTCTCTGCGTCAGCAGCGTCTCCCGCAGCGTGTACGTGCCGTCGGCTGGACGGATGTCGTTGATCACGTACTGACCCTCGCTGTCGGTAATCCCGAATGGCTCGCCGATGTCACGCAGGCCGTCGTCGTCGTAGTCGGCCCAGATCACGTAGCGGGGCAGGCCCGGTTCACCCGGGTCGAGACGGCCGTTGGCATTGAGGTCGTGGAACTTCGTCCCCGAGGCGGCGCAGGTTCGGACTGGAAGCGATTGCGGCGCGACGTAGTCCTGGAGGTTCGACGAGGCCTCCGTCGGGGAGCGCACCGTCGAGGAGCGCGAGTGCATCCAGAACGAGCCGAAGGAGAAGCAGGGGTCCTCGAACCCCCCTCCGAGGAGCCGGCCGATGTTCAGCGCCGCCTCTCCGAAGGCGCGGGGCGGGATCATGCCCTGGTAGAAGCCGGGCAGGTAGGAGACGATCGATGCTTCGTTGACTCCCCCCTGGGCGTCGACGTTCGGGGAAAAGCCCGTGAAGTCCTCGAGCCGACCCGTCGTCGCGCACCCAGTCGCGGAATGGGTCGTCAAGGTCTCCCAGCGCTGGATGATCACTTCGACGTCGTCGCCCTGCGCCTCGTACGAGACGAGCACGTCTCCCGTGCGCCGGCACGGAATGTCCGCCTGCCCGTTGTTCCACAGTCGCGAGTCGTGGTTCAGCTCGAAGGTCGCGAACGTCGTGCCCTCGACGCCTTGACGCGTGAACCCCAGGTAGAGGAACGCGTTGGGCCCTTGCGGATCGAACGTCGACCATGCGTCGAGGATGTTGCTCTTGGGCGGATCGACGCCGCCGGCCTCGGTCGTGAAATCCCACAGAGTTCCCGC
>JBKPFP010000400.1:0-2051 GCA_046744435.1 Actinomycetota bacterium
GGCCTGAAACTCGCGCGACATCGCCTGCCGCTCGGGAGATCGGCCCATGACGAGCTGGCCCGGTAGAGCCCTCTTCCGGACTCGAACCGGAGACCCCTTCCGTACCATGGAGGTGGTCTTCGGCGCGAGGATTGGAATTGCGATGCGGCTGCAAGCGTTCTGCAAGCATCGCGCTTCCGCGGCGATGTCAATGTGTTCCGCCTAAATGCATCTGCGCCGGCCAAATTGGCTCGGTGCGTGCATTTCGGCGGAATACGGCGGAACGCGTATACCGAATCGAGGCGGCTCATAACCCGGAGGTCGCAGGTTCAAATCCTGCCCCCGCTACTGAGAAAGGCTCTGGGAATCAGGGCCTTTTTCGTTTTATAGGCTTCAGCGTCCTCGGCCGAACTGTGGCCTGTGCGTCAGGGCGGTGGCCGCAGGTCGCGGAACGGCGGAACGGCTTCGTGACCCCGGCCCGCCTGAGCGCCGGGGCGGAGGTACTCCTTCGAGAGCTTGGACGGGTCGAGCGGCGTCCCCTTCTGCGGGTGGCAAAACACGAACTCGTCGTCGCTTCGGTAGGCCGAGCCCCGCCACTGCTCTTGGAGCAGCGCGGACGTTCGGCCACCAAGCCTATTGCGGGCTCACGGCTTTGAGAAGGGCCGCTCCCAGACGACGAGCCGCGGGTCGGGGTGCATCCCGGCCCGCGTGTAGAGCCGGAGGGCGCCGCTCAGGTTGTCGACGTCCACGTGCAGCGAGGCGCGCTGCTTTCCGCGCCGCTGGAGCGCGACGAACGTCTGCCGTAGGAGCGCGAGCCCAAGCCCTTCGCCGCGCCGGTCGGTCCGAACGCCGAGCTCACTGACGTAGCCCGCGTCGGGATCCTCGGCCAGCTCGGGCAGGCACAGCACGAAGCCGGCGATTCCGGCGGCGTCCTCCGCGACGAAGCAGAGCGTTGGGTCGAAGCCGTCGTATTCGTGCAGCCATTCGTCGAGGTTCTGCCGGCGCTCCGGGAAGGCCGCCTGCTGAGCCTCGTGGATCGGCCGCAGGTCGGGGCCCTCGTCGAGTGCTCGAACGGCGACGTCGGTCGGCCAGCTCGGCGGCTCCAGCGGCTGCGCGAGGTCGCTCGTCATCAGCGAGAGGTAGCGGATCGGCCGGAAGCCAACTCTCTCGAGGAGCGGCGCTGCGGACTCGTCCTTCGGCCAGCTCGTCGCGTGCAGGGAGGGCTCAGGAGCGAGCTCGAGCGCACGTGCCGCTCCGTACTCGAGGAGCGTGGTCCCGATCCCCCGGCCGGTGCGCTCCGGATCGACCCGGACGTAACAGACGACGGCCTCCTCTTCCGACCAGACTTGTGCGAAGCCGGCGACATCGGCACCGTTCGCTTCGACGAGCCAGGTGTCGAGCGCAGGGTCGGTTCCCGGCTTGGTCAGCCGCTGCCGCATCTCGTCCGTCGACTCGCGCCGCACACCCTGGTGCGCGAGCGTGCACCGGCCCATGAACGCAGCCAGGCGCTCGACATCGTCGAGCGTCGCAGCTCGGATCTGCATAGAAGAACTCCTTTCGAGAAGAGCGGTACGCCTTACGGCGTGAAGCCGCGGAAGCGCCTGAATAGGTATGTCATGGCAACCTCCTCGGGTCGTACAGCGTCGCCCGAAGCGTACCGCCTCGGGAGCGGCGCGGCCGAAAACTGGCTACGGAGCCTGCATTTCGGCGGAATACGGCGGAACGCGTTAGCTCATTCGAGGCGGCTCATAACCCGGAGGTCGCGGGTTCAAATCCCGCCCCCGCCACTGGGAAAGGCGCTCGGAAGGGCGCCTTTCGCTTACTTGCGGGGACCGGTTGCGATCCAACTAGGTCGTGCGGAACGACGTCGGCCAGGACGAGGCCGTTCGCCGGCCGTTCGTCGACCGCCGACCCGATCGGCGGCTCCTGCGCGCTCAGCGGAGAGCCTGCTCGAACCGCGGGTCGTCGCGTACGGCGGCGAAGTCGTCGTCTCTGCGCGCGTCCTCGCGGAACCGCGGTAACAGCTCGACGGACCGCCGGAGGTGGGCGAACGTGTCGTCGCCGGTGTCGCC
>JBKPFP010000471.1:0-5155 GCA_046744435.1 Actinomycetota bacterium
TCCCCGACGAGGGACGCTCGCGCGAGCCCCTGTCCGCGATCACCGCGCCGACACTGGTGATCCACGGGGCCGCGGATCCGATTTTCCCGCTCGAGCACGGCGAGGCGCTGGCCGACGAGATCCCCGAAGCGAGGCTGCTGACGCTCGAGGAGGCCGGTCACGGAGTCGATCGCGCCGACTCGGAAACCATCGTCCGCGCGATCCTCGAGCACACCGCCCCGACCAAATCGGGCTAACGGACGATAACCGCTTCCGCGCAAACCACCGCCGAGCCAAGGACCGGCCGAGCTCCCGCCCCGAGAAACGCTGCAACCGCCTCATTCGGCGGTCGCAGAGTAGTGACATAGCGGGGGCAGGATTTGAACCTGCGACCTCCGGGTTATGAGCCCGCCCGGCCGGGGCCGGCGACGGCGCGGGCACCGCGCTGTTGAGCGGTTTTCGGTCGGCTTAGATTCTCTCGGATCGGCCGAGGTGGGCCAAAGTTTGGGCCAAAGTTCTGATCCTGTCGTCGGGCTAGAAGCCTGTCGAGCACGGCGGAAGACGAGGTCCACGACGAGGTTTCTCTCGCCGCCGACAGATCGCCGTTCGCGCCCCGGGGAATTCAGGCGGCCAAGGAGAACGACGACCCTGCGTTACTGGTGCAATCCCGCCTGGAGGAATCGTCGGAATCTTGCCGCCTAAGTCGTCGTCTCCCCCGAATTCGCGCTTGGCACAGTCCGGATGAGACCGCCCACCTATTTGACCAGTTCACAGGAGCCGGGAGGCGGCATATCGTCGGGGAGCCGGCGGATTTTGCTTGGCGGCCATACGGCTAGCGAGCGATCCGCCGGCCTCCATCTTCTACCCGCCTGGACGAGATCGAGCCCTGGCACTGGTTCCTGCGCGGGAAACTTTTCGAATTGTTTACATGCCCCCGCCTTTTCGAATTGTTTACGTGCCCCCGCCTGATTGTTCACATGCTCGTGCCAAACGCGTGGCGGACCGGTCGACGCTCTTGGTCAAGCTCCATGATGCGACGATTCGCCTGGATCGCCTGGAGAGGCAAAGCGTCCTGGCAGCGGAAGATGCACAGCGCACCCCGTTTGCGATGGCGACCGGCTAACGGCTGATCCGGATGTCAAAGCCGAACAGCAGGATCGGCCAAAGCAAGACCGCGGCCGCCGCCGTTAGGACGCGACCGACGGTTCCTAGTGAGTCAAAATAGTCATAGATCGCGGCGACGACGACCCCGACGACGATCCATACGACGGGAAGAAGCGACCGTCTGTACCCAAGCATCGTCGCTGGTCTATGCCCTTCGGGCACCATCAGCAAACCGCTAATCGAAGTCGTCCGGCCGGCGTGAAATCGCCGGGTCTACGCCTCTCACCTGACGGAAACGGCCACTAGCGGCCCGACGCGGCGTCTCGTAGGCTCGCAAGGGGCCGGCTCGGCGGTAAGCGATTGGCGTTCGACTGCCTTGGCCCCTCGTTGCCTGGAGCCCCGCGGTAGCCTGCTTTCCGGGAGTTTTCTGTGGCCTCCGTCTACCGCTTTCTGCTCATGCTCCGGAACGGCGAGGCGGCTGACCCTCCCGCATTTCTCACCGAGCAGCCGGACTGGAAGCCAGGCGACGTGTTCGTGGCGGCCAACCAACGCGCGTTCCGCATCCTGGAGACGGATGCCGAGGTGGAAGTCGCCGGCATGGTCCTCTTCGACGCGATTTGGACGGTAGAACCGCTCGAGGAGTAGGGATGGCACAGTTCGAATGGCAAGGCGTTCGGCTCGCTGGCCCCGCCTCTCCTCGCGCGATACGCTTACCGTGGCCGTTCGGTCCCAGCCGGAGACGGAAGAGAGACCGATGGCACTCGGATTCACGTTCAGGCTTGAGACCGAGGACGGTACACCCGCCGAACCGCCCATGGTCCGCACTGCCGTACCCAACTGGAACCCCGGCGACACGTTCCCACTCGGCGACGGCCGGATCCTGCGAGTGATCGACACCCGACTCGATGAGGGTACGGACGGCGAGCCGGTTGCGGTGCTGATTGTTGGATCGGCCTAGCGCGTATCGTGAACTACGCAGATCGCGACGACTCAGGTACGCGGTCAGTCAACTCTCAGCGGGCCGCGGTTAACGACGGCACGCATGGCGTCGCGGTCATCGGGCTCGGCCCACTCGATCCACCAGTCCGCGCCCTCCTGCCGGACGGCGGTGATGTGCGCTCGTTCAGCGTCCCAATCCTCTCGCCGCCGGCTGCCACCGACGGCGATCGTCCACGGCAGGTCTCCCGCCCGCCTTCGGAGGTCGGCGACGGCCTCGGGCGGCAGCGGTCCGCCCGCGGCGTTGTAGAGGCAGGCGCCGTCCCACCGCAGCGCGCGCTCGATCGGCCGGCGGTGCGGGTAGCCGCCGCCCACCCAGATCGGCGGCCGCGGCTTCTGCATCGGGCGCGGCAGAAAGGTCACATCATCGATCGTGAAGTGCTTCCCGCGAAACGAGAACGGCTCGCCAGTCCAGAGCCCCGCCACGATGTCCAATCCCTCGTCCAGCAGCTCGGCGCGGCGCTGCGCGCTTCGCTCCTCCCCGAAGTGCGTGAAGCTCGCGTCCGCGACGACGTGATCCCTCACGTCGCCGAGGCCGACGCCAAGCACCGCCCGGCCCTCGGAGAGCTGGTCGACAGCGGCGACCTCGCGCGCAACGTTCCACGGTCGCCGCCGCGCGAGTGGCGTGACCTCCACGCCCAGTGTGACCCGGCTTGTGCGCACAGCGATCGCGGCGAGCACCGGCCACGTCGGGCTTGTCGCGGCGGTCGGATCGCCGTGGTAGACGACGTAGTCCTCGGGAAAGACCCCGTCCCAGCCTGCCGCCTCCGCGCGCTCGGCGAGCTCCACGAGGAAGCGCGGGTCACCGCACTCCCCGCCTGTGGGCAAAGAGAGGCCGTATCGCACCCGGCGATTGTCGCCGCGGGGGCTGTCGCTTTCCATACATGACGCGACAGGAGTTGGCGGAGGAGCCGTCTTCTTGTAGGAGGGTACTGACGAAATGAGGGACCTTCGCGCAAGGTTGGCTTGGAGGGAGAAAACACGCAGGTTCGCGTGTTGGGGGCCGGCTCGGGAGTCAGCGCCATGGCGTTCGGATCTGCCCCGGCCCCCTTTCCTGGCCTGGGTGCTGCACGGGTTTCTTGCAATTTCCTTACACGTCGGTGAGCCAGGAATCCTCGTATCGGGGTAAGGACCCGCGCAACCGTCCACGGGAGGTTCGATGTCTGGGTTACTGCTACTAATCCTGATCGTCCTGCTCATCGCCGCCTTCGGCGGCGGGCTGTTTGTGAACAACCTGCTCTGGCTGCTGCTCGTCGTCGCGCTGATCGTCCTGGTCGTCGGCCTCGTCAGCGGCCGCAGCACCGTCTGAGCGCGAGCCCGGATCGGATGGACGCCGCGGCGGCCAGCTTGGCCGCCGCGGCGTTTGCAGGCTCAGGTACGCCTAGCCTTGTTGGCCAGGCCGTCCATACGGGGCGTTCGCGAGCATGAACGCCAAGACGGGACACCGGCTGATCCGCTCCGCACCGCCGTATCCACCTGGCGCTCCGGCGACATCATCTTGCTGGGTCGAGATGAGACCCTTCGCGTCATCGAAATCCGGCCCGCCATGGAGGCGGACGAAGACCCCGTGCTATTGGTGGAACCCGCATAGGTCGGCCATCGTCGAGCCCGAACTCTCGCTTGGCACAGTCGGGGCAGTAGACGACCACGTCTTCGGGTTCATCCTCTTCGACGACGGTCAGGTATGCGCGCCAACGGCGCGCCTCTTCCTCCGTCCTCGCCTGCTTCCCGCACTCCTCGCACCGCAGCATGGTGTCCATCCCCCACGGCACTACCCGCCATCGTCCCGGATGCCGACACCGGAAACCCTAGAACGCGGGCGGGCGCGAAGCCCGTCGCGTGAGCAAACCAAGACAGAAAGAACAGTTGCCGACCTGTTAGGGTCGGCCGCCTGGTCTGCGATCGGTGGGGGGTTGTATGGAGAGGTTGAGCAGGCGTCTCCTCAGAAGGTTGGGCGGCGTCGTTGTGGTAGCCCTTTCAGCGAGTGTGGTCGCCGCAGCGGCGTTGGGTGGTTCGCCGGGCGCGAGCAGCCGACAGTACCAATACCCGTTGAAGGTGACGATCTGCCATCACACGGGGTCGGAGACGAATCCGTTCGTGACGATTGCCGTCTCTGAAAACGCGGTTCCGGCGCACCTGGCGCACGGTGACACGCTCGGTGTCTGCCCGTAGGACGTAGGAGGACCAGGAGAGCGCCCGACCCGGCCGGGCGCTCTTCTGCTCCGGCACTTTCGACGAAGTTGAGTCGAAGGGGATCGTCTCTTGTATCGCCGGCAAACCATGGGGCGCCACGCCCGGTTACCCGGGCGTGGCGCTGTCGTGATTGACGAAGCGTGGAGTGTTAGGGCGCCTCGACGAACTGAATCTCATCTAGCTCGCCGGGTGCGTACTGCTCGACGATGGCGAGGATCCACTCGATGACGGCTTCGGTGTCGGTGCGGAACGCGAAGCCAGGCCCGCCGCAGGTTTGGCGGTTGAAGCCGAAGCCCCACGAGGTGACACCGACGATCACGTTGGAGCTGAACCCGCCATAGAACACGGGGCCTCCAGAGTCCCCAAAGCAGCTGCCACCACGACCGCCGCCGGGTGCCCCGCCGAGCGCCAGGTTGAAGCCCGCCGTGTTGGCGCTCTCGTTCAGATTGACGAGCTGCGTCAGGGCCATCAGCCGCTCACGGAACGAGACCGATTTCGCGGGATTCGAGAAGGTGAGGCCGTACCCCGAGAGCGTGAAGGTGATGTCCTCACGCCCGCGCGGGCCGGCGAGCAGCGACTCGAGGTAGCCGGCCTCGGCCAGCTGCCCGTACTCAGGAAGTTCGACCGCCTGGTCTTCCGGCAGGATGATCAGCCCGACGTCGTGGATGTTCGGGAAGCCCGCGAAGTTGTCGAAGCCGAAGTCGAAGAGCAGCGTCGACTCCACGCACAGCGGATCCCCTTCCAGACAGCGATTCGGGTAGCCCGTGTTCGGGTCCTCGGCCCCCGTGACCGGGTCGAAGGCACCACCGACGTTCTGGTGGAACCAAATCCGCGCCATTACGGGCGACTCCTCGGCGTCCTGGTCGGTGCAGTGCCCAGCAGT
>JBKPFP010000406.1:0-3374 GCA_046744435.1 Actinomycetota bacterium
CCGCCAGGGGTGGCTGTCAAACCTCCACCTCGGCGCCCGCGACCCGCGCACGGGCGAGCACGTCATGGTCGGCAAGACCTTCAAAGGGCTCACTGACGAGCTGCTCGAGTGGCAGACGAAGGAGCTGCTCGCGCGCGAGACGGAGCGGCGCGGGATCGCGGTCTTCGTCCGCCCCGAGCTCGTCGTCGAGATCGCGCTCGACGGCGTCCAGTCCTCGACCCGCTACCCGGGCGGCGTGGCGCTGCGCTTCGCGCGCGTGAAGCACTACCGCCCGGACAAGCGAGCCGACGAGGCGGACACGATCGACGACCTGCGCGCGCTCCTTCCTTCGCGAGCCTAGGCGGGGCTCCCGACCGAGTTATACGCCCGCTCCAGGCCGGCGATGTCGATCTTGCCCATCTGCAGCATCGCTTCCATCACCCGCTGCGACTTCTCCGGATCCTCGTCGCTCAGCAGCTCGCCGAGCCGGCGCGGGACGATCTGCCACGAGACGCCGAACTTGTCGGTCACCCAGCCGCACGGGCCTTGGTCGCCGCCCTCGGAGAGCCGCTCCCAGAGGTCGTCGACCTCCTCCTGCGTCTCGCAGTCGACGAACAGCGAGATGCCCTGCGCGAACGTGAACGAGGGGCCGCCGTTCAGCGCCATGAACTCCTGGCCCGCGAGCACGAACGTCCCGGTCATGAAGCTCCCTTTCTCACCGGGCCCGGCGTCGCCGTAGTAGGACCTGCTCGTGATCTTCGAGTCGGGAAAGATCGAGGTATAGAGCTCGATCGCTTCCTCGGCGCGACCGTCGAACGTGAGGAATGTCGTGATCTTCTTCTGCATGGGCTACTCCTTGCTCGTGATCGTGGTCAGGTAGTCGTCGAGGAGGTCGAAGCTGCGGTTCATCCCGTCGACCATCCCGGTCCCGGTGGCCGCGTCACGTGCTTCCGCGGACGGGTAGAGGACCGTGATCGTGACCGTCGTCTTGCCGTTCTCCTCGTCGAAGGCGATGGTGTTGACCGTCTCGGGCCACTCACCGCCCCAGGACTCGGTGTTGACGAGCCGCGCGGGCGGGTCGACCTCCCGGTACTCGCCGCGCATCTCCATCTCAGTGCCGTCGTTCTTGCGCCAGACGAAGTGCCAGGGGCCGCCCGGGCGCAGGTCGATCTCGCAGACGGGCATCGTCCAGCCCTCGGGCCCGAGCAGCCAGTTCGGCACATGCTCAGGGTTCGTCCACGCCTCCCAGACGAGCTCGCGTGGCGCGTCGAAGACGCGGGTCACGACGAGCTCGCGATCCGAGGGGGTCGTGAGCGTCGTTTCACCGACTTTGGTCGCGGCCATGCTTCTTCTCCTTCCGCTTGAGTTGCTCCAGATACTCGTCCAGCCGTTCGTAGCTTTGGTCCCAGAAGCGTCGATACTCCTCGGCCCACTCGGCGACCTCCTTCAGCGGGGCCGCCTCGAGCCGGCGCGGCCGCCACTGCGCCTCGCGCCCACGGGCGACCAGGCCGGCGCGCTCGAGGACGCGCAGGTGCTTGGAGACGGCCGGGCCGCTGATCGTGAACGGAGCCGCGAGCTCCTTGACCGTCGCCGGGCCCTCGGTGAGGCGGGCGAGGATCGCGCGCCGCGTCGGGTCGGCGAGGGCTGAGAACGTGAGGCTGAGCGCATCTGTTGCCATGAGCTATCTAACCCTTCGGTTATCTAACTGTTCGGTTATACACATCCGGCTCACTCGCTGTCAAGTCGTACCTATCCTTGCTACCGGCGATGCAGGTCGAGCGCGTTGACTTCGTCTCCTTCCTGACCGAGGACATCCCGCGGGCGAAGCGCTTCTACTCCGAGACGCTCGGGCTCGAGATCGAGACTGAAGGCGAGCACGACCTCGAGTTCCGCGCGGGGCAGGTGACGCTCGACGTCTTCGATCCGTCCAGTATCGGACAGCCGTTCGCGCCGAGCCCGGCCGGCCTTGCCCTCCGCGTGCCCGACGTCGCCGCCGCCCGGGCCGAGCTGGAGGCGAGGGGCGTCGAGTTCGACGGCGAGACGAAAGACACGGGCGTGTGTCACATGGCCTTCTTCCGCGACCCCGACGGCAACGCGCTCATGCTGCACCGGCGCTACGCGCCGTTCCCGGACGGGCGGCAGCCCTGAGCGACCGATGAGTTCGGCGGCGCCGCCCGGTCTGATAGGTGTCAGACACCGGGATCGGGACAGGTCCCGCGTGTGGAGCACCACTCCGGTGTTTGACACCGGTTAGTCGACGGAGGGAGAGAGATGCGCAGGGTGATCGTCAATGAGTTCATGAGCCTCGACGGAGTCGCGCAGGCGCCCGGCGGCGAGGACGAGGACACGAGCGGCGGGTTCCGGCACGGCGGCTGGCACATGCGCTACATGGAGGACGAGGCCGCAATGAAGCGCGTGCTCGAGGGCATCGTCGAGGCGGGCGGCTTCCTGCTCGGGCGCCGCACGTACGAGATCTTCGCCGCGTACTGGCCGAACGCGCCCGAGGAGGAACAGGTCATCGCCGAGCCGCTGAACACGAAGCCGAAGTACGTGGCGTCGAGGACGCTGAACGAGCTCGAGTGGCAGAACTCGACGGTGCTCGACGGCGACCTGGCCGACGCGGTGAAGGCGCTGAAGCAGGAGGATGGCGGCGACCTGCACGTGATCGGCAGCACGGAGCTCGTACAGTCGCTCATCGACCACAACCTCGTCGACGAGCTTCGGCTGATGATCGACCCGGTCGTCCTCGGCGGCGGCAAGCGCATCTTCCGCGACGACGGCGCGCTCAGGCCGTTGCGGCTCGTGGAGAGCGAGACGACGCCGAGCGGCGCGATCTTCGCCACGTACGCGCCGGCCGCGTCCGGCTAGCGCGTCGCGCCGACCAGCGCTCCGCCCGCGACGACGAGCAGCGCGACGACGACCAGGCGACGGCCGACCAGCTCGGTGCGGCCGAGAAAGATCGCCGAGAGCACGACCGTCCAGAGCACGCCCGTGCCCGTGAGCGGCGCGACGACGGTCACGCGCGCCCGCGCGAGGGCCTCGAAGAGACACACCTGCCCGAGTGCGGTCAGGACGGCGGAGCTCGCGAACGGCCCGCGGGCCGCCTGGAGCCGCGGCAGCGCCGAGGGCCGGCGCAGGAGGTTCGCCGCGAGCACGATCGCTGCGCCGAGCATGAGCGCCGTGACCTGAGCGAGCGGGTCCGCCGTGACGTCCTCGCTCACGGCGCGGGCGACGTTGTCACGCAGGCCGAACGCCACGGCGACGCTCACCGCCAGCCCCGCCCCGTAGGCGCGGTAGTCGACCGGGGGCGCGCCCACCCACGCCACCGCCCCACCCCCCGCCCCAAATAGCCAGTGGGTTATACAAAAAAACCCGCCCACCCCCCCCGACGCAAA
>JBKPFP010000245.1:0-5915 GCA_046744435.1 Actinomycetota bacterium
CGAGGTCGTCGCGCGCGCGCCCGAGAACGTCAACCCGAACCTGCCGACCGGCGAGGTCGAGCTCCAGGTCGACCGCCTCGAGATCCTCTCTCGCTCGCCGGCGCTGCCGTTCCAGCTCGACGAGGAAGGCGTCGACGAGACGCTGCGCTTCCGCTACCGCTGGCTCGACCTGCGCCGAGACCGGCTCCAGCGCAACCTGCGGCTGCGGGCGCAGGCCGTGTCGATCATCCGCCGCGAGATGGAGGCGGACGGCTTCATCGACATCGAGACGCCGATCATGGGCAAGCCGACGCCCGAGGGCGCACGCGACTTCCTCGTGCCCACGCGCCTGCAGAAGGGCCGCTTCTTCGCGCTGCCGCAGTCGCCGCAGATCTACAAGCAGCTGCTCGTCATCGGCGGCTTCGAGCGCTACTACCAGATTGCCCGCTGCTTCCGCGACGAGGACGTGCGCGCCGACCGCGTGCAGGAGCTGACCCAGCTCGACGTCGAGATGGCGTTCCCCGACCGCGAGTACATCTTCGCGCTGATCGAACGCACCTTCTCGGCCGTTTGGCGCGAGACGATCGGCGCCGAGCTGCCGACGCCGTTCCCGCGCATGCAGTACGCGGAGGCGATGCTTCGCTACGGATCCGACAAGCCCGATCTCCGCTTCGAGCTCGAGATCGAGGACGCGACGGAGGTCACGCGCGGCTCCGAGTTCAAGGTCTTCGCGGAGGCCCCGGCGGTCCGCTTCCTGCGCGTGCCGCAGGAGCTCTCGCGCGCCGACCTCGCCGCGCTCGAGGAGTTCGCGAAGGAGTGGGGGGCCAAGGGTCTCGCCTACATCGTCTACGGCGAGGACGGCGAGGAGCGCTCGCCGATCGCGAAGTTCCTCTCCGAGCGGGAGCTGGCGGCTTTCCGCGGCGAGCCCGGCACGACGGTGCTCTTCGGCGCCGACCGCCCGGAGAGCGTCGCGCGCGTGCTCGGGGCGGTGCGGCTGCGTCTGGGCGACCAGCTCGGACTGATCGAGGAAGGCGACTGGCGCCCGCTCTGGGTGACCGATTTCCCGATGTTCGACCCGGACGAAGAGACGGGCGGCTGGAAGGCCAACCACCACCCGTTCACAGCTCCGACGCCGGAAACGGAAGAGCTGCTGCTCTCCGACCCCGGCGCGGCGATTGCGCAGGCCTACGATTTCGTCGTCAACGGGAACGAGCTCGGCTCGGGCTCCATCAGGATCCACCGGCCCGAGATCCAGCAGCGAGTGTTCGACGTGCTGAGGATCTCGCCGGAGGAACAGCGGGCGCGGTTCGGGTTCCTGCTCGACGCGCTCGCGATGGGCGCCCCGCCGCACGGCGGCGTCGCGCCCGGCCTCGACCGCACGGTGATGCTGCTCGCCGGCGAGCCGAACCTCCGCGACACGATCGCCTTCCCGAAGAACCAGGCCGGCGTCGACCCGATGAGCGGCGCGCCAAGCGATGTCCCGCAGGAGCAGCTCGACGAGCTAGGGATTCGCGTCGTCGCACCGAACGAGAAGCCCTAAAGGCTCGGCCTGTGTGGCCGATGCAGCAGTCATACTGAACACGGGAGCCGACCAGGAGTTGAGAACATGGCTGTAGAGGGGCCCGGAGCAGCACGGCAAGAGCCGGCGATGACGTCGCTGCCCACCGTCGAGGACCTGCCGGTCGTCGAGCAAGGCTTCGACGAGCAGAAGGTGCGCGAGGCGTTCGACGCTTTCCGCCGCCACGTCGTCCAGCTCCAGTCCCAGCTTCGCGTGCTGCAGGCCGCGGGTCGCACCGCGCAGGTCGACCCGACCGGACATGCGGTGCGGATGGACGCGCTCCACCTCGTCCGCGAGGCGGCGGAGTTCGCCGACGTGATCGAGCGCGACGCGCAGAGGGCCTCGGCGGCCCAGCTGCAGCGCACCGAGCAGGAGGTCCGCCAGCGCCAGCAGGACCTCCAGCAGCGCGAGGCCGAGATTCAGCGCTTCCGCGACGAGAGCGAGCGGCAGCGCAACGAGATTCTGACGGCGTCCCGGAACGAGGCGCGCCAGGTCGTCGCGGACGCGAACCGCGAGGCGACGAAGGAACTGCGCGAGGCCGAGGCGAAGGGTGCCCGCCTGCTCGAGCAGGCCCGCCACCAGGCGACCGAGCTCGCGAACGCGACACGGGCCGAGGTCGAGCAGACGCTCGAATGGGCCCGCGCGCAGGCTTCGGCGATCATCACCCGGGCGCAGCAGGGCACGGAGCAGCTGCTCTCCGCGGCCGGGCTCGGCGAGGCCGCCGCGAGCGAGGTCGCGGACGCGATCGTCAAGTCCGCCGAGTCGGCGGCGTCCGCGCAGGCGGCACGAAGCGCCGAGCCGGAGGCGGCCGAGAAGCCTTCCGGCCCGCAGGCGATTAGCTCCGCGCCGGCTGCGGAGGAGAGCGCGGATGAGGCTGCTGAGCCGTCGGAGCCGACCGAGGCGCCCAAGGCCGAGAAGCCCACCGAGCCGCCTTCAGGCTCAGACGACACGTCTGCCTAGCTGGCTCTAACCTTTCGCCGACATGCCGGTCGCAGCAGCGCCGAGATTCGCGCTCGAAGCGGGCTTTCTGGTCCTACTCGCAGTCGTGCTCGGCTTCGCCGACCTCGACCCCGTGCTGATCGTGGCCCTCATGGGTCTCGGATGGATACTCGTGTCGCTGGTCGAGTACTTCGCATGGCGGCAGGGCCCTCGGTTCCCGGCCGGCTTTGCGAGGTCCGCAGCGCCGGCGCCAAGCGTCGAGGAGGAGGACGCGATGCCCGAGCCGCCGCCCCCGACGCCAACTCAGGCTCCCGAGGAGCAGACGGCTGTCGCTCCGGCCCCGGAGGCTCCGCCGCCGGAAAGCGAGGAGGCGCCCAAGGCTGCGCTTCAGTTCGAGCAGGAGCAACGGGCGCGGCATCGCCTCGAGCCCTTGGCGCCGCGGCCGCGTCGGCGCTGGGTCTTCTTCGGCCCGCGGGAGCGGCCGGGCGAGAAGCCGGGTTCGCGTGACGAGGAGACGTAGGGAAGGACGCTGGGCGGACCTGCGCTCCGGGCGGGCACGATTCGTCTTCGAGGCTGCGTTCCTGCTGCTCGTCGCGCTCGGCGCGGCGCTGATGGAGCTCCGGCCGCTGGGGATCATCCTGTTGATCGCCTGCGCGTTGCTGCTCGTCGCGCTCATCGAGCGCGCCAGCTCACGGAAGGCGCGGCGAGCCCCGATCGACGAGGAGGCGGCAGAGGACCTGCCTCTCGCCGAAGGGGAGGCCGAGCCCACGCCGGCCATGGCGGCACCCGCAGCGCACAGCCGGTGGTCGTGGCGCCGGCGCCGGCCTGCGGAACTGCCTTCGCCGACGGCTGCGCTCGAGGCAAGGCCGTCGAGCTCGCACGTTCATCGGATCGAGCCGCCGGACGAGGCCGAAGTCGGCGCAACAGAACTCGGGGCACCTTCGGAAGAGGTCTCGGCCCAGCCTGAGGAAGCGCCGGGCCCGGTCGTCACGAAGAGGCCACTCGACCTACCGGGGCTCGAGCAGCCGCCGGTCTCGATCCCTGCCCCGCGTCCGCGACGCTCCCTCGCTCGCGCCGCTCGGCGTGTGGCCCAGCCACCTGCTCAGCCGCCGGCACCTCCGGCTTCTCCGCCCGCGCGGGAGTGGAACCTCTGGGACCTGGAGCGGCGCGCCCGGGAAGAGGCGGGCAACGCGCCGCGGGACGAGGAGTGGTTGGCGCTCTTCACGCACCTCCGGGTGTTCGCGAACGCGGACGGCGTGCTCCCGAAGGAGTTCGACGAGCTCGTTCGGGCGTCGTTCGGCGAGCTGATCGAGGCGGCGTGAGGCTCAACCCTGTGCTCGCCCAGCGGCAGATCGCGATCGCTGCGATCGCGTTGCTGGCGGTCGTCGTGGCGATCGCGGTCGCGACTCGCGACGACGGCTCCTCCGCGCAGAGCCTGCCCGAGGCGATCCCGGCACCGGACGGAGGCTGGTACCACGCCCGCGCCGCGGCGTCCGGCCGGGAGCTCGAGCCGGGCAGGCGGACGCAGTGCGGGTACGACGTCACCGGCTCGACGATGGGCGTCTCGCATTCCGTGCTCCCGTGCGGCGTGCAGCTGTTCGTCGGCTACGGGGACGAGGAGGTGCTCACGCAGGTCATCGCGCGCGGCCCCGAGGAGCCGGCGCTCCAGTTCGGGCTGACCGATGCGCTCGCGCGAGAGCTCGAAGCAGATGGGACGGTCACGATCCGCTACCGCTTCGCCCGATAGCAAACGGCCCGCGAAGACAGGCCGAGCCGCGCTAGAGTGAGCAGGTGCCCGACCTTGTGCGTGGCCTCGCGCACACCATGTAGAACCAACAAGAGCGCAAAGGGAGCCCGTGTCCGGCAAGACCTCAGGGTCAGGTCGGCAGGGCACCCACCTGGGATTACCAGGTTCGCATCGTGCGGAGGCATCACCGGCAGGGTGGGGCACATTTTTGTCCGCTAGCCTGCGTTCGTGATCGAGGTCACCGGCGATGCGACCCGCGGAGACGACTGGGCTTACGCACGTTTGCGTATCCATGGTGAGCGCATCGTGGAGGCCGACGTCGAGGGGCTCGAGCGGCCTCTGAGCGGCTTGACGATGCTCGAGGCCGCGGCCGTCCCGGGCGATCCGCTGGCGCTCGATGCGCTTGCCGCGGCGATCGGGCCGGTCTTCCGTGCGGCGCCCGAGCGAGACCGGGTCGCGGTCGCGATGAGCGGAGGCGTCGACAGCGCGGTCGCGCTCCTGAAGGCGGGGCGAGACGCGGTCGGCGTGACGCTTCGCCTCTGGATCGACCCGCAGGCGCCGCGCGCCGAGCGGGCCTGCTGCTCCCCGGAGGCGGTCGTCGCCGCCCGGGAGACGTGTCACGTGCTCGGCGTGCCGCACGTGACGATCGACGCGCGAGAGGCTTTCCGCAGCGCGATCGTCGAGCCCTTCGTCCGCGGCTACGCCGAGGGGCGGACGCCGAACCCGTGCACCCGCTGCAACGGCAGCTTTCGCTTCGGGCGCCTGCTTTCGTTCGCCCGCCGCGCCGGAGCCGGGAGGCTCGCGACGGGCCACTACGCCCGCATCGTCGAGCACCGCGGCCGTCTCCTGCTCGCCCGCGCCGTCGACGAGGAGAAGGACCAGTCGTACATGCTGGCCCGGCTCGACCCGCGCGCGCTCGAGCGCATCTGGTTTCCGCTCGGGGAGCAGAGGAAGGAGCACACGCGCGCGGAGGCGGCCCGTGCCGGCCTGCGCGTCGCAGGGCGGCCCGAGAGCCAGGAGGCGTGCTTCCTCGGCGGCGACGACTACCGCTCGTTCCTCGGCCGCCACGGGCTCGAGCCTCGCGCGGGCGCCGTCCTCGACGAGTCGGGGACGCGGCTCGGCGGTCACGATGGCTTCTGGCGCTTCACGCCTGGACAGCGGCGCGGCCTTGGGGTCTCGACCGGCCGTCCGCTCTACGCGCTCGGCACCGACGCGCGGACGAATACGGTCGTGGTCGGTCCGCGCGAGTCGCTGGCGAGGAGGCACGTCGTCGCGGAGGGACGCCTGTTCGCGACGGTCACGCGCGGCGACGTGAAGCTGCGCTACCGCTCGCCGGCGGTTCCGGCCAGGATCGTCGCGGGCGCGGGAGGCTTCTCGCTCGACTTCGACGAGGCTGTCTACGGCGTCGCGCCGGGCCAGACGGCAGTCGTCTACGAAGGCGACGTCGTCGTCGGCTCAGGCGTCGTCTCTGCCAGCGCGGCATGAGCGGACACGCAACCACCGCGGGTGCCGGTGCGTTCTAAACGTGGAGAGAAGATGACGGACGAAATCACGCTCACGATGCCGCGCGACCGCGAGTTCTTCAGCGTCGCGCACCTGGTGCTCGGCGGAGTCGGCATCCGGCTGAATCTGACGATCGAGACGCTCGAGGATCTGCAGCTGGCGCTCGACGCGATCCTCGAGCGCGACCAC
>JBKPFP010000302.1:0-3149 GCA_046744435.1 Actinomycetota bacterium
CGACGTCATTGCGGCGGTGCAGGCCACGGGGCGCGTCGACAGCGCGCGCTCCCCCTACGACCGCGGCAACAGCGGCCAGATCAGCGACGACGGGCGCTCGGCAGTTGTGCTCTTCACGATGAAAGGCAAGCGTGACAAGGCCGAGAAGCGCGTCGAACCGATCCTCGCAGCTGTCGAGCGGGTCGCCGACTCGCAGGCCCAGCTTCGTATCGAGCAGTTCGGCGAAGCCTCCGCCAACAAGGCCTTGAATGACTCGATCGGCCAGGACTTCAAGCGGGCCGAGTCGAGTTCGATCCCCTTGACCTTCGTGATCCTCTGGTTGGTCTTCGCGGCACTCGTGGCTGCACTGCTGCCGCTCGTCCTCGCTCTCAGCGCAATCATGATGGCCACCGGGCTCGTCGCCGTCACCAGCCACGCCCTCCCGATCGACGGTTCTGCGAACTCCATGATCCTTCTCATCGGCCTCGCCGTCGGTGTCGACTATTCGCTGTTCTATTTCCGGCGGAGCCGAGAGGAACGCACCAGTGGAGTCTCCAACCGGCAGGCCGTTGCGACTGCTGCCGCAACGTCAGGCAAGGCGGTCCTCACCTCTGGTCTGACCGTAATCGTGGCGATGAGTGCGCTGTTCCTGACCGGCCAGGGCACGTTCATGGGGATGGCGCAGGCGACGGCCATCGTCGTTGCGGTTGCCATGCTCGGGTCGCTGACGGTCATTCCAGCGCTCCTCGCGATGCTCGGCGATCGAGTAGACCGCGGGCGCATTCCGTTCCTGAGCCGCCGGCTCGCGCAGCGGCGCTCGCAGGGCGAGAGCCGCTTCTGGTCGGCGATCGTAGGGCACGCGCTGGCGCACCCGGTCCGTGCAACGGTCGCGGCGGGCGGGATTCTCGTTCTCCTCGCGGTGCCGGCATTCCGGCTGGAGACGGCGTCACTTGGTGCCGCCGACATCCCGCGTGACCTCGCCATCATGAAGATCTACGACCGCATTCAGGAAGCCTTGCCCGGCGGACCGCTGCCCGCACAGGTAGTCGTCACGGCCCCCAACGTCGACGGACCGCAGGTTCGCGAGGCAATCACAGCCCTGAAGCGTGAAGCAGTTGCGACCGGAGAGATGCACGAGCCGATCACTGTGGACGTCAACAAGCAGAAGACCGCTGCGCGGATCCAGGTTCCTCTCGCCGGTGACGGAGTCGACAAGAGTTCGAAAGACGCCCTCGAGACGCTCCGTAACTCGGTCCTACCTAACACGGTAGGTGCCGTTGGCCAGGCACATGTCACCGGGCCGACGGCCTCCTCGGTCGATTTCAACAACCAACTGGGCTCACGAGCGCCGTATGTCTTCGCGTTCGTGCTCGGTTTCGCCTTCCTGCTTTTGCTGTGGAACTTCAGGTCGGTCGTCATCCCGACCACCGCCATTGCCCTCAACCTGCTCTCGGTCGGGGCCGCCTACGGCGTGCTGGTCGCGGTCTTCCAGTGGGGCTGGGGCGGCTCGCTCATCGGCCTCGACCACCACGGGCCTATCGCTTCCTATCTCCCGCTGTTTCTGTTCGTGATCCTTTTCGGCCTCTCGATGGACTACCACGTCTTCATCCTGAGCCGAATTCGGGAAGGGTTCGACCGGGGGCTCGGCACCAACGAGGCGATCAGACGCGGCATCACCCACTCGGCGGGGGTCATCCCGAGCGCTGCGGTCGTGATGGTCGCGGTGTTCGCGACCTTCGCAACCCTCTCCGTCGTGTCGATGAAGCAGCTTGGCGTCGGTCTCGCCGTCGCGATTCTGCTCGACGCCACCATCGTCCGCGGACTGCTGGTGCCGGCCGTGATGGGCCTGCTCGGCGAGCGCAACTGGTACCTGCCGCGCTGGCTAGACCGAGTGCTCCCCGAGGTCACCCACGAACCTCAGCCGGCCGAACCCGTCGCGGCAGAGCCTCCGCTGCGCAAGGCCGCCTAAACAAGATCCCCGTCCACCCGCGGCCGCCCCGCCAGGGGCGGCCGCCCGACCATTTCCGGAGAACGGATGACCCCGACGCAGCTGATTCAGGAACGCCTTCGCCAGCTAGTGCTCGAACGCCAACAGCTTCGAGATCGCGGCGCATCTCGCGACGAGCTCGAAGCAAACAGGTCAGCGATTGTCGACGAGCAATGGCGCCTGTCGAAGGCGGCCATCGAGGCTTATGCAAGCCACGACGAGGCGAAAGCCGCTTGATACGCACTGTCTCCCGTTCGCGCGCGCTGACCTACCGGATCAGGCGGCGAGCTCGTTAGTCACCGATTCGAGCCTCTCCGGGCGAGCGAGCAGGCGGCGGACACATTGCTAGGCCTGTAGCTCGTCTGGGCCAGTGTTGCTCCTATGTCAATGACAGCTCGCTCTTGAGCGTGGTGTAGACGGTGCGGGCGAGCTGACGCTTGAGGCAGCGGGGCGCCTCGCGCCGGCTCTTGCCCTCGGCCTGCTTGCGCTCCAGGTAGGCGCGAGCGGGTCCGTGGAGGCGGCCCTGCGTGACCGCGATCCGGTGCAGGGCGCGGTTCAGCTGGTGGTTGCCGCCGCGGTCGGGCCGGTGGCGCTGGTGCTTGCCCGAGCTCGCCTCGAGCGGCGCGACGCCGGCGTGGCGGGCGAGCTGGGCGTCGCTTCGGAAGCGCTCGATCGGGCCGATCTCGCAGAGCAGCTTGGCGGCGCCGAGCGGGCCGCAGCCGGGCAGGCGCAGCAGCGCCGGGGCGAGCACCTCCATGTGTGTCGCCAGCTCCCGCTCGAGCTCGAGCACCGAGCGCGTCAGGCTGCGGCAGCGGGCGATCAGATCGCGGGCGATCCGCACCTGGGTCGTCTGCTCGCGGCGGGCGAAGCGGCGGGCGAGGCGATCGAGCCAGAGGCTGCGGTCGAGCGCACCCGGCGGGACCGCGAGCGCGGGCTCGAGCTCGTGCAGGTGCCAGCGCAGCCGCTGCTGGCAGCGGCGCCGCCCAGCAAGCAGGTCGTGGCGATGGTCGACGAGCAGCTTCGGCTCCCGCAGCGGGGCCTCCTGCGGCCGCGGCCGGTCGAGGCTCGGCTCGCGCAGGGCGGCGCGGGCGACTGCGAGCGCGTCGAGCGCATCCGACTTGCCGCGGACACGGCCGCGCCGGCGCGCGGGCGCCGTCAGTCGTGGCGGCACGCGCACCAGGCG
>JBKPFP010000108.1:0-1569 GCA_046744435.1 Actinomycetota bacterium
ATCCGCGTCGTGGCCGAGGAGAACACTCCCGACAACCGCGTGTCCGCCGGCGAGCGTTACGCGCGCATCTACGAGATCAACCTCTCCCGCTGCATCTTCTGCGGCTACTGCGAGCTGGCGTGCCCGTTCGACGCGATCACGCTCGAGGCCGAGTACGAGCTCTCGGAGTACTCGCGCGACGACCTGATCTACACGAAGGACATGCTGCTCGCCGAGCCGATCAAGCGCATGCCCGTCGCCGACCGCGACCTCTACGACACCCCGATTCCCGCGTACAAGAGCAACGCTTAATGCCTCTCCCGGCAATGAACCCATCACTTCCGGCGGCCGCTGAGTGGCGCCAGGCGGTGTCCTCAGTCGGCCTCAGGCTGACGAGCCTGGGGCCTCCCTGCGTCCTACCCTGGCTTGCTCATCGACCCCCGGAAGCGGGGGAGCATCACCGGAAGAGGGATTGATGGGCGACTTCCTCGTCTGGGTGGTCTGGTTCGTGGCCGCCTTGGCCTGCCTCGGCTCCGCCGCGGCCGTGATCAGCTTCTCGAACCCCTTTTACTCCGCGCTGGCGCTGATCGGGAACCTCGGCTCGCTCGCGGTGCTCTTCCTCCTGCTCTCGGCCGAGTTCCTCGCGGCGGCGCAGGTGCTCGTCTACGCCGGCGCGGTGATGGTCATGTTCCTGTTCGTCATCGCCTACCTCGGCCGCCACGTGGACGCGCCGTGGGCGGGCGGCCCGAGCTGGCTGGCGATCGGCGCCACCGGCGCGGCCGGGGCGATCCTGATCGAGATCATCATCGTCATCGGCGAGCTGACGAGCGGACGGCTCTCCGACGAGGCCGACATCTCGCGAGCCTTCGGTGGGCCCGAGGAGGTCGGCCGACTCTTCCTCACCGACCACCTGCTGGCGTTCGAGATCACCTCGATCGTGTTGCTCGTTGCGGCTGTCGGTGGGGTCGTGCTCGGCAGCCACACGCAGCGTGAGGAGGAGCTCGCGGAGTGAAGGGCCCGGACGTCACCTGGTACCTCGCCGTCGCGGCCTTCCTGTTCGCGATGGGCGCGCTCGGCGTGATGCTGCGGCGAAGCCCGCTGATCATCCTCCTTTCGCTCGAGATCATGCTCAACGGAGCGAACCTCGCCCTGATCGCCTTCGCGCGCCACCACGGCACGCTCGACGGTCAGGTGTTCGCGCTCGCGGTGATGGCGGTCGCCGCCTCCGAGGTCGTCGTCGGCCTGGGCCTGATCGTGGCGATGAACCGGCGCCGACTGGAGCTGGACGTCGACCGGCTGACGACCCTGCGCGGATGAGCGGCGTGACGCTGATCCAGGTGCCGTACCACCTCGGCCGCGAGGGAGTCGTGCTGGGGGCCGGGCCAGGGCCGCTGGCAGAGGCGATCGGCGGCGAATCTGTCGTCATCGAGCGGGCCGAGCCGTTCGACAACGAGGTCGCATCATCCTTCGACGTCATCCGCGCGCTCGCCGACACCGTCCGCGAGACGCTCGCGGCCGGTCGCTTCCCGCTAGTGCTCGCGGGCAACTGCAACAGCTCGCTCGGCACGATGGCCGGCCTCGGCCGGGAGG
>JBKPFP010000440.1:0-2916 GCA_046744435.1 Actinomycetota bacterium
CCGACTCGGACCGAGCACCTCCGCGGTCGTCTTCAGAAGTGTCTGCACCTTCGCGTCGCGGTAGGAGGCCTGCTGGACCGCGTCGCCGTAGATGCCGAGCGAGACGTTGTTGAGAAAGACGCGGCCGTTCACCTCCGCCACGTCGATCGACCGCTCTACGCCGTGGTCGCCGAACGCATCCAACGCACCGACGAGGTCATGTCGATCGACACCGAGATCGAGCGCAAAGTGGTTCCGGGTGCCGGCTGGAACGCAGACGAACGGAAGACCGTGGGCCCGTGCCGCCGCGGCCGCGACCCCGAGCGACCCGTCGCCACCGGCCACGGCGAGCGCATCCGCTCCGTCGGCCACGGCTTCATCGACGAGGGCTGCGAAGTCGTGGTGCGGACCGAGGACGAGGGCGTTGATCCCTCGCTCGCGCGCCCGCTCGACCAGCCCTGCCTGCGCTGCCCTGCCGCCGCCGGACCGCGGGTTGACGAACAGGACTGGTCGACGGGCCGGTTCGGCCGCCCGCCAGCCGTACCGCGACAGACGTTGCATGACAGGCTGATCCTACGGTCGGGACGCGGCAGCGCCCTCTCGCGGCGTGGCAGCGGTCTTGGCAGGGGCGCGACAGAGAGATCGAGGTGGTTTTGCCGGTCATGTCGCAGCCCTGAGAGGGATCATCGCTGCCTCGACCGCAGACACCTGAGCCAGCCGACGGCCGGCCTTGGCGCGACTGGTTCCCCAAGGTCGGAGGGGGTTTCAGGGGCTCGGCCAGCGGGGACCTCTAGCCCCATGTTCCGGTCGAGCTTCCTCGGTCTCGTCTGGCTGATCGTCGGCGTGGCGGTCGCTGCGACGCACGACTACTTCGAGAAGCTCGACACCTTGCGGCTGCTGCTCTCGGCGGTGCTCGCGGTCTTCCTCTGGCCGCTCGTGCTGCTGGGGATCGACCTCCACATCAAGAAGTAGTGCCTGGCCCGTAGAAGCAGCGCCTAGCTCTGGCTACACTTCGCCGCCGACATGGCCGGGGAACGGATGAAGCTCGAGGTGCAGCCGCGCGAGGGCCGCGGCTCCGCCGACGCCAGGCGCCTGCGCAAGCAGGGCCTCGTCCCGGGCGTGCTCTACGGGCGCGGCAAGGCGCCGCACCCGTTTTGCGTTCCCGAGCGCGACCTGCGGCGCGCATTCTCCGGCGAGAGCGGCACGCACGCGATCCTCGACGTCGTTCTCGACGGCCAGTCGACGACGCACCCCTCCGTGCTCAAGGACTACCAGCAGGAAGTGCCCAGCGGCCGGCTCGCTCACATCGACCTGCACGAGGTGCGGCTCGACCAGCCGATCCAGGCGACCGTGGCCGTCGAGCTAATCGGCGAGCCCGCCGGCGTCAAGGAGGGCGGCGTGCTCTCCCAGGTCTCGCGCGAGGTCAGGGTCGAGGCGCTGCCGCTAGAGATCCCCGATCACCTCGAGCTGGACGTCAGCGGCATGGCGATCAACGACACGCTCAGGCTCGTCGACCTGCCGCCGATGGAGGGTGTCACCTACCTCGACGATCCCGAGGAGACCGTGCTCGCGAACGTGACGCCGCCGACGGTGATCGTCGAGCCCGAGCCCGAGGAAGAGGAGCTCGAGGAGGGCGAGCTGCCCGAGGGCGAGGTCCCCGAGGGCGAGGAGGCCCCCGAGGGCGAGGCACCGCCCGAGGGCGAAGCGGAAGCCGGCGGCGAAGAGCAGCAAGCCGAGGAATAGATGCGGCTCTTCCGTCGAGGCGAGAAGGCCTCGACGCTGGACCTGCTCGTCGCGGGTCTCGGCAACCCCGGCCGCGGCTACGAGCGCACGCGCCACAACATCGGCTTCCTCGTCGCGGACGAGCTCGCGGGTCGTCAGGGCGGCTCGTTCCGGTCGAAGTTCAACGGGCAGCTGGCCGAGGTGCGGCTCGGCGACCTCCGCCTCGGGCTGCTGAAGCCGGAGACGTACATGAACGTGTCGGGCAAGTCGGTCGCGGCGGCGCGGAAGTTCTTCAAGGTCGACCCAGACGACCTGCTCGTTGTCCACGACGACGTCGACCTCGAGCCGGGCCGGCTGCAGGCGCGACTCGGCGGCGGCCTGGCGGGGCACAACGGCCTGCGCTCGATCGCGGCCGCCCTCGGTACGCAGGACTTCCTGCGCCTGCGCATCGGGGTCGGGCGGCCCGAGCGCAGCGACCCGCGGCCGGTCGCGGACTACGTCCTATCCGAGTTCGAGCCGGAGATGGACGTCGCGGCGCTCGTCTCTCGGGCGGCGGATGCAGTCGAGACGCTGGCCCGCGACGGGCTCGAGGCCGCGCAGTCTCGCTACAACTAGGCGAATGAACACGTTCACGCGGCGCGACGGCGACGGAGCAGCTCCGTCTCCGCGCCGCGGGCGGACGTGGTGGGAGGTCATGCACCCGGAGGGGTCGGAGGGCACGTGGCGCGACCTGCCCAAGCTGCTGCTCGACTCGATCAAGCTCGTCTGGTCGGCGGGCCGGAACACGTTCCTGCTCACCTCCGTGCTCCAGCTGGCCGCGGCCATCGGCATCGTCGCCCAGCTGTTCGTCGGCAAGGAGGTGCTCTCGACGGTGCTCGACGCCGGCAACAGCGTCGACGTCGCGGACCTCGCACCTGTGCTCATCGTGCTCGTCGCCGTCATGGTCGCCCTGGACGTCACTAGGACGATCCAGTCCGAGCAGAGCCGCGTCCTCGGCGAGCTCGTCGGCCGGAAGGCGATCGACCGCGTCATGGACGTCTCGACCCGGATCGACCTGCTCGCCTTCGAGTCGCCCGAGTTCTACGACCGCCTCCAGCGCGCCCGGGCACAGGGCCAGTTCCGAGCGCTGCAGACCGTCAACGGGCTGCTCGGGATCGTCGGCTCGTCGTTCGCGGCGGTCAGCATCCTCCTCGCCCTCGCTGCGCTCC
This sequence comes from Actinomycetota bacterium, assembly GCA_046744435.1. Taxonomy (GTDB): domain Bacteria; phylum Actinomycetota; class Thermoleophilia; order Gaiellales; family Gaiellaceae; genus VAXT01. Next base: position 2,910 of record JBKPFP010000440.1, read on the forward strand.
AGCCACT
>JBKPFP010000099.1:0-8208 GCA_046744435.1 Actinomycetota bacterium
AAGCAGAACATGGTCGCGGCGAACCTGCGCCTGGTCGTCTCGATCGCCAAGCGCTACCGCAACCAGGGGCTGCCGTTCCTCGATCTGATCCAGGAGGGCACGATCGGCCTCGTCCGGGCGGCTGAGAAGTTCGACTATCGCAAGGGCTTCAAGTTCTCGACGTACGCCACGTGGTGGATCCGACAGGCGGTCGCGCGGGCGCTCGCGGACAAGTCGCGGACGATCCGCATGCCCGTCCACGTCGTCGAGAAGCTGAACAAGATCGTGCGCTCCGAGCGCAAGCTGCGCGGAGAGCTGGGGCGCGAGCCGAGCTCACCCGAGATCGCGCGCGACCTCGACCTGACGGCCGACGAGGTCGACCACATCAGGCGCTCCGCCCAGCTTCCGGTTTCGCTGGAGAAGCCGGTCGGCGACGACGAGGAGTCGGAGTTCGGTCACTTCCTCACCGACGAGAACGTCCTGCTGCCCGAGGAGGCGGCCGAGCAGGCGCTGCGCAAGGACGCGCTGCGGAAGATCCTCGACTCGCTCTCGCCCCGCGAGCAGCGGATCCTCGAGATGCGCTACGGGCTCGACGGAGAGCAGCCGCGGACGCTCGACGAGGTCGGCCGCGCGTTCAACGTCACCCGCGAGCGGATCCGGCAGATCGAGAACCAGTGTCTGAAGAAGCTCCGCGCGCTGGCCGACTGCCAGAAGCTCCGCGAAGTCGCCTGAGACTAGACTCCGCCGCCATGGCGGAACCGCCTGCCGACTGGCTCGACGAGCTCTACGAGCTTCTGCGCATCCCCAGCGTGAGCGCCGACCCGGAGCACGCCGGCGACGTACGACGTGCCGGCGAGTGGCTGCGGGACTTCATTCGGGCAGCAGGCGGCGAGGCCGAGCTCCAGGAGGGAGAGAAGCACCCGCTGCTCGTCGGCGAGCTGCGGGCCTCGGAAGGCGCGGACACGGCGCCGACGGTGATCGCCTACGGGCACTTCGACGTCCAGCCGCCGGAGCCGCTCGACCAGTGGCAGACCCCTCCGTTCGAGCCGACGATCCGCGACGGCTGGCTCTTCGGCCGCGGAGTCGCGGACGACAAGGGCCAGCTCTACCTGCTGGTCAAGGCGGCCGCCCTGCTTGCTGCACAGCGCGCGCTGCCGGTCAACGTGCGCTTCCTCTGCGACGGGGAGGAGGAGTCGGGCGGGCACACGATCGTCGACTTCCTCGAGGCGGACGAGCGCGGCTGCGACGTCTGCGTCATCTTCGACTCGCACATGCCCGCGCCGGGCGTTCCGGCGTTCGTGCTCGCGACACGCGGCATCGCGTACTTCCACGTTCGCGTCCGCACCGGAGAGCGCGACCTGCACTCCGGCCTGTTCGGCGGGGCGGCGCTGAACGCGACGCATGCGCTCATGCGCACGCTCGAAGGCGTCTTGCCGCAGAACGGGCTGCTGCCCGAGCCGCTGCGCGCGGGCATCGAGCCCCCGACCGACGAGGAGCGGGCCGCCTGGGGCGAGCTGGATCCGGGCGCCGAGATCCTCGCCGCGCAGGGCGCGCGCCCCTCGGACGAGCATGCAGCCGAGGAGCTCTACCGGAGGACGTGGGAGGAGCCCGCAGTCGACGTCCACGGCCTGATCAGCGGCTCGCCGACGCTGCAGAAGACCGTCCTACCCGTCGAGGCGGAGGCGAACGTCTCGATTCGCCTCGCGCCGGGACAGGACGGAGACGAGATCTCAGCCGCGTTCGATCGCCTGTTGCGGGAGTCCGCTCCGGAAGGGACGGACCTCGAAGTGGAACGGATCGGCATGTCGCCGGCGGCGCTCGTCCGTCCCGACGAGCCGGCGATCCAGCTCGGGCTCGACGCGTTCGAGCGGGCAGTGGGCGCGCGGCCGCTGATGCTCCGGGTCGGCGGGTCGCTGCCGATCATGTCCGCGCTCGAGGCGAAGGAGGTGCCGACGGTCCTCACCGGCTTCGACCTGCCCGAGGGCAACATCCATTCGCCGAACGAGCGCTTCCGCGTCGAGCACATCCCGCTCGGCGTCGCCGCGGCGCAGGAGCTCTACAAGGCCTTCGCCTCCCTGCGCTGATCTCTTAACAGGGTCTGACCCCGTGAAGAGCGCCGCGCACGATTCTTGGCTCTAGGCCTCGTACGGCGCGCCTCCGACTCTTAACAGGGTCTGACCCCGTGAAGGTGGCGTCAGTCCCAGGGCGGCGGGTTGTGCACCCACCGCCCGCCGAGCATCGTTGCGACCACCTGCACTTCCGGTAGGTCCTCGGGCGGGATCGCCAGCAGGTCGCGGTCGAGGACGACGAGGTCGGCGAGGAAGCCCGGCACGAGCTTGCCGCGTCGCCGCTCGTCGCCCGCGAGCCAGGCCGGATTGACGGTCGTCGCCTCGAGCGCCTGCTGCACGGTGACCGCCTGCTCGCCGTGCCAGGGGCCGCGGTCGTCGAGCGAGCGCAGGACGCCCGCCCGGATGCCGGCGAGCGGGTCGAGCTCCTCGATCGGCGCGTCGGAGCCGTTCGCGAGCAGGGCGCCGCTCTCCTGGAGCGAGCGGTACGCATAGGCGCGCTGCGTCATGCCGGCCCAGAGCCGGTCGGCGATGTCGCGGTCAGAGGGGGCATGGCTGAACTGGACGGAGGCGGCGACGCCGAGCTCCCCGAAGCGCGTGATGTCCTCCTCGGCCAGGAGCTGCGCGTGCTCGATCCGCGGCCGAAGGCCACGCGGGGCCCAGTCGTCCCGCGTCTCCGCGAAGGCACCGAGCGCGTCGCGGTTCGCCGCGTCGCCGATCGCGTGCACGGCGACCGGCCAGCCGAGCCGCGACGCGTGCCGGACGATCTCGACGAGCCGCTCAAGGCTGGTGATCTCGACTCCGCTCCCGTCGAGGAGGCGCGCCGTCTGCGAGCCGAGCGTCCCGTCCATGAACGCCTTCAGGTAGCCGACTCGCAGGAGGTCGCCGCCGAGGCGCGGCGGCAGGCCGAGCTCCTCGATCCGGTCGAGGTGCTCGACTGGCAGCGACTGCCAGACCCTCAGCAGCAGCGAGCCCTCGTCGAGGAGGCTCTGCCACAGCCGCGGCGCGCCGAGCCACCCGTCCTTGTCGTGGACGGCGGTCACTCCGCGGGCGACGGCGATGCGCAGCCCTTCGCGCATCGCGTCGACGAACTCGTCGTCGGGAGGCAGCAGGTAGCGGTCGCGGAAGCGCCACGCGGACTCCTCGCGCAGGACGCCGGTCGGCTCGCCGTGCTCGTCGAGCTCGACGACGCCACCCTCGACCTGGAGGTCGCCGTCCGCGGCAGCCACTGCGGCCGAGTTCAGCCAGAGCGAGTGGTAGTCGCGGGCCATGAGCGCGGCGGGGATCTCGCCGGTGACCGCGTCGAGCGCCTGGCGGGTCGGCTCCTGCGGCGGCGACCAGTCGCCCGCCCGCCACCCACGCCCACGCAGCCAGCGCCCGCTGGGCACGGAGCCCGCTGCCTCGGTCACCCGTTCGAGCGCTTCCTCAATCGACGCGGTGCCCTCGAGCCGCACCTCGCGCTGGGCGACCGACCAGGTCGGAAAGTGCACGTGCGCGTCGTTGAAGCCCGGCACGACGCAGCGGCCCCCGAGGTCGACGCGCTCCGGCGACGCGAGCGCCGTCTCGTGCGTGCCGACTCCGCCGGCGATCCGATCGCCCGCGACCGCGAGCGCGCTCGCCCGCGGCAGCGACGGCTCGAGCGTGTGCACGATTCCGTTCTCGAGGATCACGGCCCGACTGTAGTAGCTTCGCGCGAACGGGAAAGGAGACCGGATGATCGACCATGTCACACTCAACGTCCGCGACCTGGAGGCGTGCAAGGCCTTCTACACGCAGGCGCTGCGGCCGCTCGGCTACGGGCTCGAGATGGAGTACCTCGAGGGGTGCGGCTTCGGGGCGCCCGGCAAGCCCGACTTCTTCCTCGCCCAGCGCGGTGAGCCGAGCTCGCCGGTGCACATCGCCTTCGCCAGCTCCGATCGGAACACCGTCCAGGCGTTCTACGAGGCAGCGCTCGCGGCCGGTGGGCGCGACAACGGGCCGCCCGGCCTGCGCCGCGTGTACCACGAGCACTACTACGGCGCGTACGTCCTCGACCCGGAGGGCAACAACATCGAGGCCGTCACGCACTCCGGCTGAACTCCCTGTAGGTGCAGGGTCTTCCCACGAACCGGCGAATAGGCGGAGGTTGTGATGCTTCGACCCCGGAGCTAGTCTGGCGGCCTCGCCCGTGTTGCGAACCAGATGGTCCAGACCCCCCAGATGGTTGCTGGCGCTGGCCGGCGTCCTTCTCGCAGCCGCCGCCACGGTCCCCTTCGAGTTCCTCGACCTCGATGACACGTCGGCCGCGGTGGCGATCCTCGTCGCCGCGCTGGTCGCCCTCGCCGTCGGCCCGCGCTGGGGCCTGGTCGTAGCGGCGGCCGCCTGGGCTCTCTTCTTCGCCTTCCCGGCCGACCTCGAGCTGAAGACCCTGTTCGCCCTGCCCTTCTGGCTGGTGCTCGGCGCGGCGGCCGGCTTCATCGGCGACCGCATGCGCAGGACGGGACGCGACCGACTGCTCGCCGGCAGCGAGCTTGATGCCGTCCGCACGAACCCGTCGCAGGCGGTGGTCGAGCTCGACCTGGACGGGAAGATCACCGGCTGGAGCACCGGGGCCGAGCGGCTCTACGGGTACACCGCCGAGGAGGTCACGGGCCAGGAGCTCGCAATCCTCGACGGCGACGGCTTCGCCGACGTGCGCGGCGCGCTCGACCTGGTCGGCCGCGGCGAGCGCACGACCCTCGACCGGCTTGCCCAGCGCCGCAAGGACGGCAGTGCCGCCCTCGTCTCGTTCTCGCTCGCCCCGATCTCGGACGGCCGTGGCGTCGTGGGCGCATGCGCGCTCGTCCACGACGAGACGACGGAAGTGCACGCGCGAGAAGACCTCGAGCAGGCCGAGCGGAAGTACCGCGCGCTCGCTGAGGGCCTGCCGCTCGTCACCTGGCTCTCGGCGCCCGACGACCGGAGCTCGATCGACTACATCAGCCCCCAGATCGAGGCGCTGCTCGGCTACACGGCCACGCAGTGGCGCAACGACACCCAGCTGTTCCGCAAGCTCCTCCATCCGGAGGATCGGGAGCGGGTGCTCGCGCGGCGCGGCAAGGTGTCGGCGAACGGATCGGGGCAGAGCCAGGACGAGTACCGCCTGATCTCACGGAGCGGCGGCGTGGTCTGGGTCCGCGAGGAGACGATGACGATCCGCAGCCCCGACGGCGAGCCGCTCTACACGCAGACCTTCCTCCTCGACGACGGCGAGCGCAGGCGCGCGCACGACGAGCGCGAGCGCCTCCTGGCCGCCGAGCGCGCGGCCGCTTCCCGCACCGTGGAGCGCCAGCGCCGGCTCGACTTCCTGCGCGAAGCGGGACAGCTCCTGACCTCTTCGCTCGACTACAAGAGCGCCACGCAGCGGGTCGCGGAGCTGGCCGTTCGCGACTTCGCCGACTGGTGCGTCGTCGACGTCACCGAGGACGGCAGTCCGCTGCGCCGTATCGCGCTCGCCCGCGCCGAGCTGCTGCAGCAGGATTCGGGCAGCGGGCCGGACCGCGAGCCGGAGCCCCCGGTGCTCGAGGTCGTCGAGAGTGGTGCCGCGAAGGTCGTTCCCGCGCTCGGCGAGAGCGCCAAGGGAGCGGAGCAGCCGCAGCTGCTGGGCGGGATCGAGTCTCGCAGCGCCGTCTGCGTCCCGCTGCGCTCGCAGAAGCGGACGCTCGGTGCGCTGACGCTCGCGCGCACCGAGTCGCGCGAGGTCTTCGGCGCGGACGACCTCGCGCTGACGGAGGATCTCGCCGCCCGGATCGCGCTCGCGATCGACCGTGGACATCTATTCCACGAGGTCGAGGAGCGACGCGACGCCGAGCGCGTCCTCCAGCATGTGGCCGACGGGATCATGCTCATCGACCGCGGCGGGATCGTCCGCCTCTGGAACCCGGCGGCCGAGGCGATCACGGCGATTCGCATCGGAGAGATCGTCGGCGAGTCCGCGGCCGACGCAATCCCCGGCTGGCGGGAGGCCGTCGACTCCGTCCCGGTGTCGTCGACTCCGGATCCTGGCCACGCCGAGGTCGTGATCCCCGTCGAGACGAAGGGCGGAGAGCGCTGGATCTCGATCTCCGGCGTCGAGTTCTTCGGCGGCACGGTCTACGCGTTCCGCGACCTGACCGAGGTGCGGCACCTCGAGGAGCTGAAGGCGGACTTCATCGCGACCGCCTCGCACGAGCTTCGCACCCCGCTCGCGGCCGTCTACGGCGCCGCGCAGACGCTGCTGCGGCACGACTTCGCCCTCGACGAGGGTGGCCGCAAGCGCTTCGTCTCGCTCATTGCCGAGGAGTCCGATCGCCTCGGCCGGATCGTCAACGAGATCTTGCTCGCGAATCAGCTCGACGCCGGCCGGCTCGATCTCGGAACGGAGCTGTTCGACGCGCTCGAGGTGGTGGAGAACGTCGTCGAGTCCACGCGGGCCTACGCGCCGGACGAGGTCACGTTCGAGATACGAGCAGCGGATGACATTCCTCGCGTCGCCGCCGACCGGGACAAGGCCAAGCAGGTGCTGACGAACCTGCTCGACAACGCGATCAAGTACTCGCCGGACGGCGGCCGGATCGAGATCGGAATCGAGCCGCGCGACACGGAGATCCGCTTCCGCGTCAAGGACGAAGGGATGGGCATCCCGCCCGAGGAGCAGACCCGCGTCTTCGAGAAGTTCTACCGGCTCGATCCGCAGATGACGCGCGGCGTGGGCGGCACGGGCCTCGGGCTCTACATCTGCGACGAGCTGGTCCAGCGGATGGGCGGCCGGATCTGGGTCGAGGGAAACGAGGACAAGGGGTCGACGTTCTTCTTCGACCTCCCGGCCGAGGAATCGGCCTCCGCCCGGCGGATGCCCGAGCCGGTCAACGTCCACGCGCGCGGGTTCCCGCCGCGGCCACGGCCCCATCCGGCACGACGGCCCTGATCGACCACGTCACGATCCGCGTCTCGGACTTCGAGGCGAGCAAGGCGTTCTACTCGACGGTGCTGGCGCCGCTCGGGAACGAGCTCGGCTGGGAGGACTCCGAGCTGAAGCTCGCCGAGTGGGGCGACTTCTCGATCGCCGCCGACGGCAAGCCGCTGACGCAGGACGTGCACGTGGCCTTCGCGGCGAAGAGCCGCGAGGAGGTGGACGCCTTCCACCGCGCCGCGCTCGAGGCCGGCTACCGGGACAACGGCCCGCCCGGTGAGCGGGCGATCTACCACGAGGGCTACTACGGCGCGTTCGTGCTCGACCCCGACGGCAACAACGTCGAGGCCGTCTTCCACGACCGATGATCGAGCTGGGCGACGACGAGCACGCCGAGCTCGTCTCGCGCCTCACGGCCTTGCGTAGTCTCGCGCAGGAGCTGAGCGAGGCATTCGACGAGCCGCAGTCGCAATCGGGTGCCGAAGAGGTGCTCGCCTCGATCGACCGGATGCTCGAGCTGCTTGGCGCCCGGAGCTAAACTCAGCGCGATGAGCTCCAAGGGCTGGATGGACAAGGACGACTTCATGAAGCGTGGAGAGGACGGCTTCGACCGCGCCTCGATCACGTACAGGAGTCACCCGCTCCATCCGTTTCCCGACATCAAGCCGGCCGACCTGCTCAAGCCGACGGCGGCGAACAAGGTGCGGCTTGTGGTCGACTGCCTGATCGTCGGCGTGGCGCTGGCGCTGCTCAGCTACTTCCCGCTGCTGATGATCGCCTTCACGAGGGACGAGGACCTCTCGTCCTGGATCTACGGGACGATGTTCACGATCGGCTCAGTGAGCGCGCTGCTCCTCTTCTCGGTCGCCGTGATCGAGGAGCGGAGATTCCGGGCCTCCCTCTAGCCCCGGCCTAGAATCCACCGGTGCCGTACGACCCGCTGACCGACGAGCAGCGCGAGATCCGGGACCTCGTGCGCACGCTCGCGCGCGAGCGGGTAGCCCCGCGCGCGGCCGAGATCGACAAGACCGGCGAGTTCCCCTGGGACATGGTCGAGCTCTTCCGCGAGCACGAGCTCTTCGGCCTCCCGTACGACGAGGAGTACGGCGGCACCGGCACGGGCGCGCTGATGGTGCTCGTGGCGATCGAGGAGCTGTCCAAGGTCTGCGCGACGACCGGCCTGATCATGGCCGTGCAGGAGCTGGGCTCGCTCGGGCTGAAGCTCGCCGGGACGGAGGAGCAGAAGCAGCGCTT
>JBKPFP010000282.1:0-9142 GCA_046744435.1 Actinomycetota bacterium
CGACGACGGTGAAGACGACGGCGGTCACGGGCACCGCGAGATAGGCGCCGACGATCCCGAAGAGCGAGGCGCCCGCGGCGACCGCGAGCAAGATCACCGCCGGGTGCAGGTCGACGGTTCGGCTCTGGATGATCGGCTGCAGGAAGTTCCCTTCGATGAACTGGACGGCTACCACGAGGACCAGGGCCGCGAGCGCGATCTTCCAGCCCTCGTCCGCGAAGGCGACCAGCACCGCGACGAGGCCGGACACGAACGCGCCGACGAACGGAACGAATGCGCCTATGAAGACGAGCACGGCGAGGGCGAACGCCAGCGGCACGCCCAACAGCCAGAGCCCGATCCCGATGAGCGAAGCGTCGATCGCCGCGATGAGCGCCGTGCCCTGGATGAAGCCGGCCAATACGGCCCAGGCTCGCCGCCCGGCCAGGTCGATCGCCGGCCGAGCCTCCGGCGTGAAGCGCTGCAGGATCCAGTCCCAGAACTTCTCGCCGTCGCGGAGGATGAAGTAGAGGACGGCAATGGCCAGCACGAGGCCGGTGAGCAGGCCGACGCCCGCCTGAACGCCCGAGACTGCGTAGCCCGAGGCTTCGCGCCACGAATCGGAGAGGGACGCTCGGAGGTCCTCGTTCCGATCGAGGGAAAGGTTGAACGGCTCGTCCTCGAGGCGGGCCGTGATGTCGTCCATCGCCCGCGAAACCGAGTCGCGCAGGTCCTCGAACTGCGCGAGGACGGAGGTCGTCACGATCGCGATCAGTCCTGCCACGACCACGAGCCCCACGACGAGAGCGAGCGCCGGAGCGGGTCGCTCCAGGCGAACGCGGCGGAGCCATCGAGCGACAGGAGCCAGCGCCGGCGCGATCGTCAGCGCCACCATGATCGGGAGCACGATGACGCGCAGGTACCAGAGCACCGTGAGCACGGCGAGGAGGGCGCCGGCGCAGACGAGCAGCCGCCACGACCACCCTGCGGCCCTTTCCAGGTTCAAGGGCACTGGCGGAACGTTCACGGCCCGATCATGCCGCCTCGGGCGGCGAGCGGCGGCGGGGTCGCGAAGAGGCGAGGCGGTGTGAACGTCCGCACTATGGTGTCGACATGACCGACACGGTGACGCCCGTGGTCACGGTCATCCCTGCCAACGAAGCGAGCTGGGAGGACCTCGAGGCCGTGCTCGGCTCGCGCGGCTACACCGCGGGCTGTTGGTGCCAGCGCCACAAGATGCGGGGCAGGGAGTGGGACACGGGCTCGGTTCCCGTCGCGGAACGCGCCCGCCGGATGCGTGAGCAGACCGCCTGCGGGCACCCGGACTCGGACACGACGAGCGGCCTCGTCGCTTACCTGGACGGCGAGCCCGTCGGCTGGTGCGCGGTCGAGCCCCGCGCCGCCTAGGTCCGCCTTGGCAGTACCCCCTGGGCGGGCCGAGCCGAGGACAAGACCGACGACAGCGTCTGGGCCGTGACCTGCTTCGTCACTCGCAAGGGTTTCCGCCGCCGCGGCATCAGCCGTGCGCTCGCGAGCGTCGCCGTCGACTTCGCCCGAGAACGCGGCGCTCGAGCGCTCGAAGGCTATCCGATGATCACGAAGCCCGGCCAGGAGATCACCTGGGATGAGCTTCGTGTCGGCAGCCGTAGCATCTTCGCGGCCGCCGGGTTCGCCGAGGTCAGCCACCCGACCCTCCGCCGGGTCGTGATGCGCATCGACTTCTAGGAAAGCGCGCGCTCGAGGGCGGCTCGGTCGGTGGGCGCCCCGTGCGCCGGGAGCACGAGCTCGACGGGCAGCTCGAGCACCGGGCGCAGCGCCTCGAGCACCCGCTCGCGCGTCATGCCCGGGCGCAGCCAGTCGGCCGGGAGCTCGAGGCCCTGGCCGCGGTCGACGAAAGTGTCGCCGGCGACGAGCGCCCCGCGGCTCTCGAGCCAGAGGAGCAGGTCGTTCCGCAGCATCCCCGGTAACACCTCGACCCCGACCGAAAGTCGGTCGCCGGCCGAGATCCAGTCTCCCTCGAACTCGTCCTCGGCCTTGAGCCAGGCCACATCTGGGCTGCCCCCTGAAGCTTGCTCGCGACTGAGGCCGTACATCTGCACGAGGTCCTCTTCAGTGTCGGGCGGGGCCACGAACACCGCCGCGCCGAGCCGCTCCACCAGGCTCCGTGTGTCGCGCTCGTGCCACGGGTTCGTCAGCACGATCGCCGTCTCACGACCGGCCGCGAGCCCCTCGACCTCGCTCGGTATAGCCACCGGGTCGAACAGGAGCAACTGCTCGCCGTCGTCGATCGCGTAGGACGACACCTCCGGGCCCCAGCCCTCCGTGTTCTCCGGAGTCCACTCCGGATGACGCGCCTCCCAGTGCCACAGGCCGGGCTGCAACTCGCGCACGCCCGCATGCTAAACGCAGCGGTACTGGCGATCGTGATCATGAGCGGGCCCATGTGACCTCATCGCTTCTCGGTTGCAATAGTCGTGGCCAACTGTCCGAGACGTGCCACGAACCCAGGAGGTCAACTGACATGCCGGAAGCACAGGTCGCCGACTCAGCTGTTGAGCCCTGCTGGTTCTGCCGGACCGAACGCGGCGAGGACACGCCGCCGGGAGGCTGGATCTACGACGACGGCACGTGGCGGGTCGGCCACATACCCGAGGGCTGGGCACCTGCAGGGACCGTTGTCTTCGAGGCCTGCCGCCACGTCCTCGACCTCAGCGAGCTGAACGCCGACGAGGCCGCCACCTTCGCGCCAACGATGGGCAATGTCGTCGCAGCCATCAAGGAGGTCACGAAGGCAGACCGCGTGTACCTCTGGTCGACGATGGCGCGCTTCCCGCATCTGCACGTCTGGCTGCTGCCGTGGTGGCGTGACACCCCGAAAGAAGGCCCGGAGTACCTCGCCGCGATGTCAGAGCTGAACCCGTGCACACACGCCGAAGCCGAGGACACCGCGCGCCAGCTCAAGGCTGCCCTGGCCTGACCAGGAGCTTCTCAGCGGCTCCACGCTGCTGGCCGGGTGCCTCGCCCACACGGAGGACGACGTTGCCCGTCTTCTGGCCGCTCTCGACGTAGCGGACCGCCTCGACGACCTCGTCGAGCGCGTACCTCCGGTCGATCACCGGCCGGTACTTGCCCGCCTCGACGAGCCCCTTGACGAGCAGGAGGTCCTCCTTGCGATAGCGGCCGAGGCCGAGCGTCGCACGCTTGCTCCCGACGAACCGCGTGACGAGACCGAGGAGCGGCACGTGGTACATGAACCCGAGGTCCATCGAGATGTAGATGCCGCCGCGCTTCAGAGAGCGCCGGCTGCGGCGGAACGAGTGCTTGCCGACCGCGTCGAAGATCACGTCGTACGTCTCGCCGTTCTTCGTGAAGTCCTTGCGAAAGCGATCGAGGACGTCCCGCGCGCCCAGCGACCGCACGAGCTCGACGTCCTTCGTGTCGCACACCGCCGTCACCTCGGCGTCGAAGTGGTGCGCGAGGAGCTGGACCGAGGCCGTCCCGACGGAGCCCGCGGCGCCGTAGACGAGGACGCTCTTCCCCTGCAGCGGATATGCCGGTTTCAGGCAAGTCAGGGCGAGCAGCGAACCGTCGGGAATGGCCGCCGCCTCCTCGTACGTCAGCCCTGCCGGCTTTGGCGCGATCACGCCGCTCTCTCGAACGGCCACGTACTCCGCGTTGGCCCCTGACTCGACGCCGAAGACCTCGTCGCCGACCTGGAGGTCCGCCACGGCCGCCCCGACCTCCTCGACTCGGCCGGCGAACTCCGAGCCGAAGCTCGTGTGCCTTGGGCGGCGAATGCCGGTGAAGACACGAGCGAATCGATAATCCTCGAAGCGCACACCCATGGCGTCGCCGCGGGTGACCGTCGAGGCGTGCACCCTGACGAGCACCTCGTCCTCCTTCGGCACGGGCCGCTCCATTTCGTCGACGCGCAGCACCTCCGGAGGTCCGTACCGATCGTGAACGACTGCTCTCATGAGCTCACTTCCTCTCTCGATTCCGCTGGATGGGTACGCCGTGCTTCCAGGCCCGTCCCGCCCGGTAGAGCTCGGCCGGCCTGCCGCCGCCTGGCCCGGGTCGGGCCGTCTGACCGGTCGGGATCACCCAACCGTCTTCGCCCACGAGGCTGCGGCGGAAGTTCGCGGCGTCGAGCTGCACCCCCCAGATCGCCTCGTAGACCGCTCGCAGCTCGGCCATCGTGAAGGTCGTCCCGACGAACGCCGTCGCGATGCCGGAGACCTCGAGCTCGACCCGGACGCGCTCGACCGCGTCGCGGACGATTCGCAGGTGGTCGAACGCGAGCTCGATCCTCTCCTCGAGGATGTCCGCGGCGGGGACGAGCGCGGCGTCTGCGGCGTCGGTGCCGGCGACGATCGCTCCCACGTCGCGAAGGACGGCGAGGTACGCGACCGTGACGACGTTCATGCGCGGGTCGCGCCCGGGGTCGCCGTAGGCACCGAACTGGGTCAGCAAGCTGGGAACGTCGACGCCGGTCTCTTCGGCGAGCTCGCGTCTCGCAGCTTCGTCCAGTGTCTCTTCAGGACGCTTGAACCCACCGGGAGTCGCCCACATGCCCTTGAACGGCTCCTCTCCGCGCCGGACGAGAAGAGCGTGGAGCACGCCCTCGGCCATGGTCAGGATGACGACGTCCACGGTGACGGCGAAGGCCGGGAACTTGCCCGCGTCGTATCCGGATGGAACGCTCGCCTCTCGCGTTCTTGTCCGCATGACTCTTACCTTCGCACAAGGTTTAAGTCGTGTCAACCAAAACGCCCCGGCCGAAGAGCCAGGCTCCGCGAGTCGGCGACGCATCTACTCTGGTTCGTTAGTGGTGGAAACTCGCGGCGGTCGCGTTGTCGTGGACCGGTGCCTGCTGGTTCTCCAGGCGCGGCAGCTGGCGCTCGATATCGCTCACGAGCAGGTCGGCGAGGTCGTGTGTGAAGCCGCGTCGGACGACGACGCGAAGCGCCGCAAGGTCCTCGCGGTCCTTGGGGAACGTGTACGCCGGTACTTGCCAGCCGCGCTCGCGCAGCGCGTTCGAGACGTCGAAGACCGTGTAATTCTCGACGTCGTCGCGCAGCTTGAACGCGAACACCGGCAGCTCGTCGCCCTTCGTGATCAGGTCGAATGGGCCCAGCTCACCGATCTTCGCGGACAGTCCTGTTGCAACCTCGCGCGCATAGCCCTGCACGCTCCGGTAGCCCTCGAAGCCGAGACGGAGGAAGTTGTAGTACTGGGCGGCCACCTGCGCTCCGGGCCGCGAGAAGTTGAGTGCGAACGTCGGCATGTTGTCGCCGAGGTAGTTGACCCAGAAGATCAGATCCTCGGGCAACGACGCGCTGTCACGCCACAGGACCCAGCCGACGCCCGGGTAGACGAGCCCGTACTTGTGCCCGGAAGCATTGATCGAGGCGACGCGTGGGAGCCGGAAGTCCCAGGTTAGGTCCGGATCGACGAACGGTGCGACGAAGGCGCCCGAGGCGCCGTCGACGTGGACGGGAATGTCGATGCCTGTCTCGCTCTGGAAGGAGTCGAGGGCGCCGCAAATCTCTTCGACCGGCTCATACGAGCCGTCGAAGGTCGAGCCGAGGATCGCGACGACGCCGATTGTGTTCTCGTCGCAGAGCTTGACGGCTTCCTCGGCGGAGAGATGCAGGCGGTCGCCCTCCATCGGAACGAGCCGCATTTCGACGTCCCAGTAGTTCGCGAACTTCTCCCAGCACACCTGAACGTTGATCCCCATGACAAGGTTCGGCTCGTCGACCGGCTTTCCCTCGGCTCCGCGTCGATGCTGCCAGCGACGCTTCAGCGCTAGCCCGCCGAGCATCGCCGCCTCGCTCGATCCGGTCGTCGAGCAACCCGTCGCCTCATCGGCGTCGGGCGCGTGCCAGAGTCGGCCGAGCATGTTCACGCAGCGCGTCTCGATCTCCGCCGTCTGCGGGTACTCGTCCTTGTCGATCATGTTCTTGTCGAAACACTCGGCCATCAGCCGCTCGGCCTGCGGCTCCATCCAGGTAGTCACGAAGGTCGCGACGTTCATACGCGCGTTCCCGTCCAGCATCAGCTCGTCGTGGATGATCTGGTAGGCGACGTCGGGCGGCAGTTCTCCGTCCGGCAACTCGTGCCGCGGGATCAGCCCGCCCTCGAGGCCGAAAAGCGGGGCCACGGCGAGATCCTCTGATCGTGTGTGCGGGGCGTTCGTATGTTTGAGCGTCACTTTCTCTCCCTCTTGTCGTCTCGCCGGCGAGTATCCCAGCCGCTTCCGTAAGCGGGTTCATCCGATTTGGGCGATGCGGCGACATCGGGATGAACGACGTCGTGCGGCGTAGGAACCATGACCGCCCGCCGGGATTCGATCTGCTCGCGTCGAAGAGAGAAAGCGTGGGTCGTCGGGCCTCAAGCCGTCTGGTTCGGGCTGCGCTCCCTGCGCTGCTCGCCGCTGTGCTCATCGACCCTTCCGTCGCGAGTGCCGATCTCGCAGACGAGGCGGCGCTAGCCCAACGCTTCGCCCCAGTCGTGCGGCTGGTCGAGCAGAACGAGGAGTGCGGTCCCGGGGAGCCGTACGACCCGCTCGACGTCGACCTCCTGCTCGACGAGGAGCCAACCGTCGCTCTGCGCGGGCCGTGGCGCGCGACCGACCTCGTGAAGATCGGCCCCACCGGGGAGGATCTCGAGAACCGCTTCGAGTACCACCTCGACTTCCCTGGGGACGCGCTCGACCCCGGCTGCGGCTAAGAGCGCTGGTCGCGTCGACTCGCCGAGGGGAGCGAACCGACCGTCTACGCGCACGTCGCGACCGAGGCCGGCCAGCCCGGAAAGCTCGCCCTCCAGTACTGGCTCTTCTACGCCTTCAACGACTTCAACAACACACACGAGGGCGACTGGGAAATGATCCAGCTCGTCTTCGAAACAGACGACGCGCGCAAGGCGCTCGACGGCGAGCCGGTCTCGGTTGGCTACAGCTCGCACGAGGGGGCCGAGGGGGCGAGCTGGGGCGAAGACAAGCTCGAGGTGGTCGACGAGACGCATCCGGTCGTCTATGCGAGTGCCGGCTCGCACGCGAACAAGTTCACCGATGCGCTCTATCTCGGCAGCTCCGCCGACGCCGGAGTCGGCTGCGACGACACGCGTGGCTCGCACCGCGAGCTCCGCCCCGTCGTCGCGACGATCCCGAGCGACGCGGAAGCCGCCGCTGCCGCCTTTCCCTGGATCGAGTTCGAAGGTCGCTGGGGCGAGCTCCAGAAGGCGTTCTTCAACGGGCCGACGGGCCCGAACCTGAAGGAGCGGTGGACGCAGCCGCTCACGTGGTCGGAGGGATGGCGGGACCGAAGCTATGCCGTGCCGACTGGAGGACTCTTCGGCACCGGCGCGACCGACCTCTTCTGCAACGGCGTCGAGAGAGGCTCGCGCGGGCTAGTCCTGGTCCTGCGCAGCCCAGGTCTCGTGGCGCTGCTGCTCGGAGTCGTACTCGGGCTGATCGCCTTCGTGACTGTGCGCGCGACCTGGACTCCGGTCGCGCCGCTGCGACTCGGTCGGCGCCGCAGCTGGGGCCAGATCCTGTCCGCAGCGGGGTGGATGTACGTCAGACGCGCACCGGTCTTCCTGGGGATCGGGCTGCTCCTGATCCCGATCGCCCTCGTCATCACCCTGCTGCAATGGCTTTCGCTCGAAGGCCTCGACATGGTCGGGATCGTCAGCACAGGCGAAGCGGCGGGCGGATCGGCGTTCGTCGCCGTGATCATCGGCACGACTCTCGCGTTGCTCGGGCTCGGCTTCGTCCAAGCGGCGACCGCCTGTGCGTTGCTCGAGATCGACGCCGGGCGGCCCGTCAACGCGGCGTCCGCGTACGCCATGGCCTCCCGGCGCCTCCGCCCGCTGCTCGCAGCCATCGGTCTCTTCGTCCTCGCGTGGGTCGTCTTGACGACGACGGCATTCCTCCTCCCGGTCGCGATCTGGCTCGCCGTCCGCTGGTGTTTGCTTGCGCCCGCCGTCGCGCTCGAGAGCTCACGCGGCCCGGCCGCGCTCCGCCGCAGCGTGCAGCTCCTGCGCGGGCGTTGGTGGCGCACCGCATCGCTCGTCGGGCTCAGCGCCGCGGTCTCACTCGGTGCCGGCCCGCTGCTAGGCGCTCTTCTGATCTTCATCGTGGACGCGCCGCTGGCGACGCTCAACCTCGTCGCCGGAATCGTCTACGCGGCCGCGCTCCCGTTTGTCGGGCTCGTTACCGCGTACGTCTACTTCGATGCGCGGACGCGAGTCGAGCTCGAGCCCGTGGTCGACCAGCGCGAACTGCCCGCGGAGATCGAGCTGTCCCAGGCGTGAGCGATCGATCGAGCGGATCACGCTCCAACCCACGGTTGTCGCGCTCTGATACGGCGACTTGACATGCAGCCCTCTGGCTGCGTATTATAGGCAGCCAGATGGATGCATATCCCGGACGACAGGAGATGGACGAGGTGTTTCGGGCCCTGGCCGACCCGAGCCGGCGCCTGCTGCTGGACCGGCTGAACGAGCGCAACGGGCAGACGCTGCGCGAGCTGTGCGCCGGGTTGGAGATGGCGCGTCAGTCGGTCAGCAAGCACCTGGCGGTGCTCGAGGCAGCCAATCTCGTGACCACGGTCCGGCGGGGCCGGGAGAAGCTCCACTACCTCAACGCGGCGCCCATCAACGACATGTCCGAGCGCTGGATCAACCGCTACGACCAGGCGCGGGCCGAAGTCCTGGCAGACCTGAAACGAGCACTGGAGGAAACACCAATGCAGAAGCCCTCGTTCGCCTACACGACCTACATCAAGACGACTCCCGAACGGCTCTGGCGGGCGTTGACCGAGCCGGCCTTCACGGAGCGCTACTGGAGGATCACCTTCGAGACCGACTGGCAGGTCGGGTCGACGATCACCTGGCACCACCACGGCGTCGCGATCGCCGACCCCGAGCAGGTCGTCCTCGAATCCGAACCGTATCGCCGTCTCTCCTACACCTGGCACAGCTTCACGCCCGAGTTGGCCGAGGTTCACGGCCTCGGCGACGAGGTGCTCGCCAAGGCGGCCGGAGAAGGCCGATCGACGGTCACGTTCGAGATCGAGCCCATCGGCGAGCTGTGCAAGCTGACGGTCGTCCACGACGGCTTCGAACCAGGGAGCACCGTCCTGGAGCTGATCAGCGG
>JBKPFP010000205.1:0-2387 GCA_046744435.1 Actinomycetota bacterium
TGGCCCTGCGGGCGGCGTTGTATGCGCCGCGGATCTTGAACGAGCCGATCGGCTGCAGGTTCTCGAGCTTGAGGTAGATCTCGGCAGTGGCCTCAGGCGCATGCAGCTTGACGAGCGGCGTCCGGACGGCCGTGCCCGCGATGGTCTCGCGGGCGGCTTCGATCTCGTCGAGCGCGATCAGAAGTCGACCTCGGTGCCGACGCCGGTTTCGCGGGCGCGGCGGACGACGTACTCCGCTGCGGCCAGGTCCTCGACGGCCAGGCCGAGCGAGCGGAAGACGGTCAGCTCATCCGGCGACTGTCGGCCCGGCGCGGCGCCGATCAGCACCTCGCCGATCTCGCCGCGGATGTGGCCGGGTCCGATTGCGCCGGACTCGAGCGCGTCGCGGTAGTCGAATGCCTCGTTCTCTGCGGACTCCCTCCGGTCGACGTAGAACGCCGAATCGGCGATCGTGGCGGTGTCGAGCTCCCGCATTTCGGGCGGGCGGCCGCCGACGACGTTCACGTGCGCGCCGTCCTTCAGCCAGCCGCGCTCGAGCACAGGCGCGACGGAGCTGGTGGCGGTGACGACGACGTCTGCCCCGCGCACGGCCTCCTCGGCGCTGCCGGCGACCTCGGCCCCGGTCTCGTCTGCGAGGGACTGCGCGTGCCCGCCGGTCGGGCTGTAGATGCGCACGAGGTCGAAGTCGCGCACGAGCCGGAGCGCCTCGAGATGTGAGCGCGCCTGCACTCCCGACCCGAGCACGCCGAGCTCCCGTGCGTCCTCCCGTGCGAGCAGCCGGGTCGCGACCGCCGAGACTGCGGCGGTCCGAATCGCCGTGATCGCCGAGGCGTTCATCAGCGCGCGCACCTCTCCCGTCTCGCCGTCGAAGAGCGTGACCGTGCCCTGGTGCGCGTCGAGCCCGCGCTGCGGGTTGTCCGGGAAGACGCACACCGTCTTCAGGGAGTAGAGCGGCGAGTCGCCCGCGCGATGGGCCGGCATCAGCCCGATCAGGCTCGGCTCGTCCTCCGGCTTGACGATGAAGCGGAGCGGCACGTGCACCTCGCCGCGGGCGAGGGAGGCCAGCGCGCCGGCCATCGCCTCGATGCAGCCCTCCATATCGAGCAGGCGCTCGACTTCCTCCTGGTTGAGCACAAGGACGGCCATCAGGGAAAGAACGACGCTAGCTCATCGCGCTCGGCGGGCGACAGGTGGAGGTCGAGCGCCGCGATTGGAGGCTCGAGGTGCTCAGGCCGGCGCGGCCCGACAACGACCGCGTGCACGCGCGGGTCGGAGAGGATCCAGGCGAACGCGAGCGTCGGCAGCTCGACGCTTCGCTCCGCAGCCGCGGCCGCGAGTCGGTCGAGCCCGTCGTAGACCGCGTCGTCGTCGAGGTGCAGGTACGGCTCCGGACGCTGCGTCATCCGCGAGCCCGGCGGCGGGGCTTCCCCGCGGCGGTACTTGGCGGTCAGCCAGCCCCCCGCGAGCGGGCCGAACGGCGCGAACGCAATGCCGTGCTCGGCGCAGTAGTTAAGGACGTCGTCGGACTCACGATCGAGCAGCGAGTACGAGTTCTGCACCCACTGCACGCGGCCGGCGGCCTCCTCGAGCCAGGCCCGGTCGACGTTGCTCGCGCCCATCGCGCGAGCCTTGCCCGCCTCGACGACCTCCTCGAGCGCAGCGAGCGTCTCCGCGAGCGGCGTGTCCGGATCGGGCTCGTGCAGCAGGTAGAGGTCAACCTGGTCGACGCCGAGGCGGACGAGGCTGCCGTCGATCTGGCGCAGGATGCGCTCGCGCGCGAGGCCGCGGTCCTCCGGGTCGCCCTCGACCGAGTGGAAGACCTTCGTCGTGAGCACGGGCTCGTGGCCGGTCTGCGCGCGCCAGCGCCCGATCCACGTCTCGCTGCGGCCGCCTCCGTAGGCATCGGCGGTGTCGAAGCTGCGGATGCCGAGCGCCCAGGCCGCGTCCATGATCGCGAACGCCTCTTCCTCGCTCTCGCCCTGCCCGAAGAACTGTGGTGCCGAGCCGATGCCGCCGAAGTTGCCGCAGCCGAGGGTGATCCGCGCGACCTCCATCGGCGAAGTCAATCCGAAGCGCACTCGACGAGGTACTACAGACAAACACTGGTGCCCGGAAGCCCCGGGCCCCGAGGTGCGGCACGGAGGGGCGTCGTTCGGCGCAAGGCGCCCCTCCGCTACCAGTCGACTGAGTCGAGGACGGGGTAGCCGGCGCGAGCGTCGAGGCAGTCGGCCGCGAAGAGGGCGACGCCGACGTCGCCCGTCCAGAGCGAGTAGCGGCCGCGGCCTCGGCGCTCGACCTGCCCGAGCGCGTGGACGGCGAAGCGCCGAGCCCGCTCGAGCCAGAGCTCGTCGCCGGTGCGCTCGAAGGCCTTCAGGAACGCGTAGCCG
>JBKPFP010000194.1:0-2845 GCA_046744435.1 Actinomycetota bacterium
GCCTACGGAGACGCACCTCCGATCATCCGACTGACCGTCGATCGCCACGTTCTCGAACGACTCGTCGCGACCGCAGAGGCCGTTGCCACCGCGCTCGCGGCCGCAGAGAAGGCCACGTCTCGACTCGACGCTCCCCTCCGGGCGCGTGTCGACGCGGGCGCGAGCCGTGCAGGCGAGCTCGGCGACGAGCTCCGCAGGCTCGGGGCGGCGGAGGTCGAGGTGCGGCAGGAGCTCGAGGCGGCATCCGAGCGCACGACCGGAGTCGAAGTCGAGCTCGCGCGGCTGCAGGCCGAGGCCGGCGAGGCTCGGAGGCGCCTCGACGCGGCGGGAGCGGTCGAGCCGGCTGGCGGCGACGACTCTGAGGAGCTCGCGGCGCGAATCACGCGGCTCGAGTCACGCAAGGAGGCGCTCGGCATGGTGAACCCGCTCGCGCGCGAGGAGTACGAGGCCGAGAAGGAGCGACTCGAGGACCTGCGCGTGCAGCGCGAGGATCTCGAGCGCAGCCTCGAGGAGCTCGAGCGGCTTCGCGAGGAGCTGACCGAGACGGTCGAGCGCCGCTTCTCCGAGACGTTCTCAGCCGTGGCAGAGCACTTCCAGGAGGTCGCGGCGACGCTTTTCCCCGACGGCGAGGGCCATCTCCGGCTGGTGGAGCCCGAAGGCGAGGAGTCCGAGCCAGGGATCGAGGTCGAGCTGCGTCCCGCCGGCAAGCGCATCACACGCCTGTCGCTCCTCTCCGGCGGCGAGAAGGCCCTCGGCGCGATCTCGTTCCTGTTCGCGCTCTTCCTTGCGCGACCGTGCCCGTTCTACCTGCTCGACGAGGTCGAGGCCGCCCTCGACGACACGAACATCGGCCGCTTCGTCGAGCTGCTACGCCGCTACGCGGAGCAGGCGCAGTTCATCGTCGTCACGCACCAGAAGCGGACGATGGAGGCGGCCGACGTGCTCTACGGCGTGACGATGGGCGCGGACGGGATCTCGCAGGTGGTCTCCCGGCGGCTCCCGCAGGACAGCGTCGCCGCCTGACGAAGCCACCGGCCTCGAAGGCACGTCCTCAGACCACGAGCGTGAAGAGGATGATCGCGAACACGACGCTCTGCGCGCTGTGCACCGCGATCCCGATCCAGGCGCTTTGGTAGCGCTTTGCCGGGTAGGCGACGATGAAGGTGTCGAGGAGCGTCGCCGGGATCACCCACGGTACGTGCAGGTGGTAGCCGGCGAACAGAACGCCGTTCGCGACCCAGTCGCCGCGTCCGAAGGCACCGTTCATGCGAGGTAGGAGCAACCCTCGGAAGAGCAGCTCCTCGCCCAGCACGGTGTTGAAGAGGAAGAGGACAAGGATCAGGCCGTACCAGCCCCAGGCCCCGCTGAGAAACTCCTTTCCGGCGTCGGAGCTGATGAACTCGCCGAAGTCGCGGCTGTCCGCGTGCGGAGGCGACGGGATCAGCGCCTCGACAGCCACGAGCAGGATCAGCGGAATCAGGATCAGCCAGAGCCTGCCCCCGCGGCGGCCGGTCTTCGGGCTTCGCGGGGCGCGCAGCCAGAGCGCGTCCCGGACGGTCGGCCACCGGAGGGTGCCCTGCTCCCGCCGCACGAGGAGGACCACGAGCACGAACTGCCAGACCAGACCGGCCGTGAGGCAGATCACGAGCGCCTTGAACATGGGGACGTCGCCCTCCCCGCTGAACGCGTCCTCGAGGGCGGGCGCGACGAGCCAGGCCAGCGCCGCCATGGGGAGAGCTGCGGCGGCCCAGACCGCGAGCGTTTGCAGGACGGTGTACTGCGGAATCTCGACCGAGCCCGCAGGTACAGGGTCTGAAGGCGTTTCTGCCGCGGTCATGGGAGATTGAAGTCGAGGTTGCTGATCCTCCCACGTTCGGCGCTCCTTCCGCTAGTGCGCCGGCGGCGCGTGAGGCTATCGTCCCGCGGCGATGGCTAGATCCTGGGCCGAGCTGCTGGGCGAGGACGGCGCGCACGAGGAGACCGAGGCGGAGCACCAGGGCTTCCTCTCACGCTTGCGCGACTCCCTCGGCAAGAGCCGGCGGGCGCTCACCGACCAGCTCGCGCTCGCGGCGTTCGACCCTGCCGACGACGAGGCGTGGGAGCGGCTGGAGGAGGCGCTGATCGCCGGCGACGTCGGCGTGCCGGCCACCGCCGAGCTCGTCCAGCGCCTCGAGGCGCGCGGTGCGATCTCGAACCTGGCCGAGGCACTGGTCGAGGAGGCCGCCGAGCTCCTGGGCGAGCCGGGCACGCTGCATGTGCAGGAGCGGCCGAGCGTCGTGCTCGTCGTCGGGGTCAACGGCACCGGGAAGACGACGACGATCGGCAAGCTCGCGTACCACCTCAAGGAGTTCGACCACTCCGTCCTCGTCGCGGCCGCCGACACTTTCCGGGCGGCGGCCGAGGAGCAGCTCGAGATCTGGGCCGACCGCGCGGGCGCGGACTTCGTGGGCTCGGCGCGCGGGGGCGACCCGGCCGCGGTCGCCTATGACGCGATCGAGGCGGCCAGCGCGCGCGAGCGGGACGTGGTCGTCGTCGACACCGCCGGCCGCCTGCACACGCAGACCAACCTCATGCAGGAGCTCGCCAAGGTGCGGCGCGTGATCGAGGGCCGGCTGGACGGCGCGCCCCACGAGACGCTGCTCGTCATCGACGCGACGACCGGCCAGAACGGCGTCCGCCAGGCGCAGCTCTTCTCCGATGCGGTCAACGTGACCGGCGTGGCCCTGACGAAGCTCGACGGGTCGGCGAAGGGTGGAGTCGCGCTCGCGATCGCGCACGAGCTCCAGCTGCCCGTGAAGCTGATCGGCGTGGGGGAGGGCGTCGAAGACCTGCGCCCGTTCGACGC
>JBKPFP010000131.1:0-2706 GCA_046744435.1 Actinomycetota bacterium
GAGCGCTGCGAGATCGGTGGGCGAGGCCCGGAGGTAGACATCGACGAGCGCCAGGTCGCCCTCCTCGGTGACGCTGACGGCCCAGTACGGCCGGAGCAGCGTGGCCAGGCGGGCTGCCCCGGCGAGATCGGGGAGCTCGAACTGAACGGAGTTCGTGAGGCCTGGGCCGCAGTCCATGACCGTAAGCGTCGCGTTTCGGAGCACCGCTTCGCCTGACCCGGCTGGGTCATTCGTCGAGTGTGGCGCACCTCGGGCGGAGCCGGGCTGTGCCCGGCCAGAGCCCGCTGCCGGTCAGGGAAGCGAGTTGCTAGCTCGCCGTCGCCTTCCGCTTGAGGGCCTCGAACTCCTCCTGGCTGATCGCCCCGCTGTCGAGCAGCTCCTTCGCAGTCGCGATTTCGGCGGCCGGCCCAACCCTCGCCGCAGCCGCCTCGACCGACCTCACGTTGCGCTCGGCCATGCCCTGGCCGTTCACGATCAAATAGATGAGGACGCCCAGGAACGGCAAGATGATCACGAACACGACCCAGGCCGCCTTCTTCCAGCCCGAGATGTCGTGACGGCGAAAGAGATCGCCGAAGATCGAGATCAGGATCCAGAACCAGATCACCCACAGGAAGATGACGAACAACGTCCACAGGACGTCCAGGAACGGATAATCAGCTGCGAGAACCAATGCGGTCCCTCCTTCAGAGGCGGGTCGGAGGTGCTTCGTACCCGGGGGACTATCTCACCTGCGGCGGTCGCCGCGGCCACCTGCTCTCGCCGGCCCAGGGGAGGGCTTCGCCCGTTACCGAGCCTCCGCCCTCCCTGCGCTATGTCAGCCGGGCGCGATCAGGCGGCTTCGAGGGCTCCCGGACGGGTGAGTGCCCAGATCACCCACACGGCGAGCGCGATCATGAGCAACGACCAGAACGGGTAGTACGGGATGAAGAAGAAGTTCGCGATCGCGCTCAGAATCGCCAGGACGATCGCGACCGCCGCCGCCCAGACCTTCCGTCCGAAGAGGGAGAAGCCGGCGACGGCGACGAGCACTCCGATGATGAGGTGGACCCAGCCCCACGCGGTGGTGTCGAGGTCGAACGCGTAGTTGGCCGTGATGACGTAGAACTGGTCGTCGAAGATCGCCGCCAGGCCCTGGATGGCCTCGAAGATGCCGATCAGGATCATGATCGAACCGGCGAACGTGACGCCGCCGATCGCCCAGCCCGAGACCGGGGCGTCGCGTGTCGAGTAGTCGGTCATTGCGTGACTCCTTTCGACTGCGGAGGTGTCCCATCTCGCCGCTCCTGAAGCACGGCTCGGTCGTACGTTCTCTGCGGTAGCGCAACTTCCTTTGCCGGTGAGCCTGATCGTTAGAGTTCGAAAGCCATGGCGATCGCACGCGAAGCGGAGCCGGTCGGCTCGCTGCACGAGATTCGCGAGGCCGGCCTCGACCGCGAGGACCTGCTCGGGATCTACCGGAACATGCTCGTCACGCGCGGGATCGAGGAGCGCGGCCACATCCTCTACAAGCAGGGCAAGATCCCCGGCTCGTTCTACACGGGCCGCGGCAACGAGGCCTCGGCCGTCGGCGTCGCGACCGCGATGGGCCCGGAGGACGTCGGCACGCCGCTGCATCGCGACATGGGCGTCCACGTCACGCGCGGCGTCGAGCCCTGGCGCATCTTCGCGCAGTACATGGGGCGCGTCGACGGGCCGACGCGGGGCCGTGACGGGAACGTGCACATGGCCGACGCGAACCTCGGGCTGATCGCGATGGTCAGCCACCTGCCGGCGATGCTGCCGGTCGGCGTTGGCTGCGCGCTCGCCTTCCGCATCCGGGAGGAGAAGCGGGTCGCGGTCGCCTGGTACGGCGAGGGTGCCTCGGCGCGCGGAGACGCCCACGAGGGCATGAACTTCGCCGGCGTGCGCCGACTGCCCTGCGTCTTCATCTGCGACAACAACCAGTGGGCGTACTCGACGCCCACGCACCTCGAGTACGCGTGCGAGACGCTCGCCGACCGCGCCCAGGCATACGGGTTCGAGGGCGTCGTCGTCGACGGCACCGACGTGCTGGCCGTGTACCGCGAGGCGAAGCGCGCGATCGAGAAAGCGCGCGAGGGCGGCGGCCCGACCCTGATCGAGTCGCTGACGCTGCGCATGGAGGGCCACGCCGTGCACGACGACGCCTTCTACGTCCCGAAGGAGATGTTCGAGGAGTGGGCCAAGCGCGACCCGATCGAGCGCTTCCGCACCTGGCTGCGCGAGAACGCCGAGCTCTCGGACGCCGAGGAGGAAGAGATCGGCGCCGGCGTCAAGAAGATCATGAACGACGCGATCCAGCGGGCGGAGGAGTCGCCACTGCCCGATCCGGCCACGCTCACCGAGGGCGTGTTCGCGACACCCGAGGACCTCGACACTCCCCACCACAAATAAGTGACCCATGGCTGAAATGACCTATCTGCAGGCGATCTCGGACGGCCTCCGCGGCGAGATGAGGCGCGACAAGCGCGTCTTCGTCATCGGCGAGGACGTCGGCGTCTACGGCGGCGCCTTCAAGGTCACGCTCGGCTTCCAAGAGGAGTTCGGGGCCTGGCGCGTGATCGACTCGCCGCTCTCGGAGACCGCGATCGTCGCCGGCTGCACCGGGGCGGCGATCATGGGCATGCGCCCGGTCGCCGAGATGCAGTTCGCGGACTTCATCTCGTGCGCGTGGGACCACCTCGT
>JBKPFP010000157.1:0-4174 GCA_046744435.1 Actinomycetota bacterium
GAGCGCGGCAAGGCCGGCCACGGGCTCTCACGCATCGACTGGCTCGCGAGCCTGCCCGACCTCGACCCCGGAGCGCGTGCGGAACGGGTCGTGGCCGAGCCCGCGTTCGAGCGCTGGGAGGGCCGCGGTGCGGTCGGCTACCTGACCCTGGCCGCGATCTGCGACGCACAGCTCGCGAACCCACCGGAGCGTGCCCAGCTCGTCGTCGCGGCAGAGTGCTTCCCGACCGGGATGCTCGGCTACTGGGTGCGCAAGCTCGCGGGCGGCGGCCTCGTCGCCGCGCTGACCGCGACCTCGCCGCCGCGCCTCGGCCATCCCGAAGGCGGCCCGAAGCTCGCCGGCACGAACCCACTCGCGATCGGCATCCCCAGCTCGGATGGGCTCCCACTCGTCGCCGACGTCTCGATGGGCAAGGTCACCTGGGGCGACGTCATCGCCGGCGAGGCGTCCGAGGACGAGCTCGTCCCGTTCGGCGAGGAGCAGGCGCACAAGGCGTTCGCGCTCGCGCTCGGGTTGCAGGCGCTCGTCGACGCCCTGTCCGGGACGGAGACCTACGGTGCCGTACTGCTCCTCGCGCGGCCGGAAGCCGACCCTGTGCCGGGCCTACGAGCCCGAGCGGCCGGCGTCCGCCTGCCCGGCGACCGCTGAAGCGAACTCGGGCTCGTCGCGGATCGGGTCGAAGTCCTCGTCCTTCTCGGCGAGCTTCCGGAAGTTGTCATCGAGCGCGACGGCCTCGCGCAAGTGGGCGAGCGCATCCTCCTTGCGACCGGAGCGGCTCTCGGCGCACGCGAGGTTGTAGACGAGGCCAGGCTCCTCGGGATGCTGATCCTTCAGCGCCGACAGCTCCGCGACCGCTTGCTCGAAATCGCCTGTCGCCCAGTGGCGCAGAGCGCGCGCGCTCCGCTCCCAGTTCATCGGAGCGAACGCCTTGCCCGGGGTGCCGCCGACGGCGATGACCGTCGTGCCGCCCTCCTTGCCGACGGCCTTCCGCTTCGCAGTCGGGTCCCTGACGAAGACGAACGTGCCTGCGGGCGCGTCGATCTCGTCGCCGGCGACGGTGAACGTGGCGTGGCCGCTCGCGACGAAGTACAGCTCCTCGTGGCCGGAGTCCTCGCTGTGCTCTCCGATCACGGTCTGCCCGTCATCCCGTGCCGTCCATGCGTTGACGCCGAACGCGCCGATGTCGAAGTGCATGCGGACCGGCGACCAGCGCGCGCTGCCCGGCGCGCCCTCCACCTCGATCTCCGAGAGGCTGGCGATCCGGAACGGCTCGGTCACGCGGGGAAATCCGGGTCGTCGCGGATCGAGTCGAAGTCCTCGTCCTTCTGGGCGGCTTCCAGCGCCTGCGGGTCGAGCTCGATCGCGCGGCGCAGATAGTCGATAGCGGTTTCCTTGTTTCCGGTCAGGCTCTCGTAGCAGGCGGCGTTGAAGTAGCCCTGCCACTGGTCCGGCCGCTCGGCGACCGCGGCCTCCATCGCCTGCCGGCCCTTGTCCTCGTCGCCGTTGCGGAGGTGGCCGAAGGCGACGAAGATCCCTTCCCAGCCGGACACCTCGTGCGGCACGCCGGGCCTGGCTCCGATCGCCAGCACGGTCGTCCCCGCCTCGGCGGCGACGGCGCCGCGCAATGTGCCCGGCCGCGCGAAGACGAACGTGCCCGCTGGGACGTCGTGCTCCTCGTCCTCGAGCTTGAAAGTAGCGCGCCCGCTGACGACGAAATAGAGCTCCTCGTGGCCGTTCTGCCCCTCGCGGTGCTCCTCGACGACCCGGTCGCCCGCGTTTTCCGCCGTGTACGCGTTCGTCCCGAACGCCTGGATGCCGAGCCGGCGCCGGACCGGACGCCAGACGAGGCCCTCGTCGTCGACGGGGAACCGTTCGAGCTCGTCCAGCCGTGCGACCTCGTACGCGCTCACGTCGTCGTCACCCGCAGCTCCTCGAGCACGACCGGGTCGACTGCCTCGACCCCGTCGATCCGCTCCTCGAGGTTCTCGGTGCCAGCCCAGCGTGAGAAGGCGTCCTCGAGCTCGCCCTCGTAGCCGAGCTTCGCCAGCCGTTCGCTCATCTCCGCGGCCAGCGCCTCGTCGACGTCGATCCACTTCTCGCGCGGCGTCGCCTCGTAGATCTCCTTGTGCAGCTCGTAGATGCGCTGCAGCTCCTCGATCGGCCGCTCGTGGTCGTCGACGCGCAGATCGACGAGCAGGTCGGAGAGCCCCGCGTAGCCGCCGTCTCGCTCGACGACGAGCAGCGAGGCCGATTGCTGGCCGCGGCTGTCTCCGCCCGCGGCCTGCGCGGCAGCAAGGCACTGGAGCAACCGCTCGGCCAGGCGCTCACCGGCGGAGCCCTCGAAGGTCTCCGCGAGCGCGTCGACGGTCTCTCCCGAGACGAGGATGTTGCCCTGCGCCGCGTAACCCTCGCCGGTGCGGCCGCCGGCCCAGTCCAGGCACTCCTCGCCCGTGAACGTCGCGCCCCGGCCCTGCGCGTCGACGATGCCAAGCTGCCGCTTGCTGCTGCCCTCGTCGGCCCCGGTCAGCTCGTCGACGACCTCTTGTGCGGACTTGCCCGCGCGCAGCTTCTCCAGGCCCTGCGGCCCGTAGCGCGGGTTCGCGTACGCCTGGGTCGCGATTGCGCCGACCTGCGGCTCCGCCCACGGCACGACGGAGCCGACGGAGAGGAACTTCGACTGGACGGCGACGCCCCACTGTCCCGCCTCGAGGTCGCAGGCTGCGATCGAGAAGGTGGCGACGACCTCAGCCATAGGTCAGCTCGACGAGATCGAGGTCGAGGAGCTCGCGCTTCGCCGGCGGAACGAGGACGGATGCGACCTCGGGGCGCTCGAGCGCGCTCACCACCTGCTCGGCGGTGTCCGCCCGGACGACGACCGGTGTCCCCTCCTCGTGTGCGTTGCGCAGCCGGTCGACGTCCTCGACCCCGTCCAGAACGAGCGGCTCGGCGGGGAACTCGAACTCACCTTCGACGACGATCTCGGGCACGCGCTTCCGGGTCGCTCCGAACCAGCGTTCCCTCAAACCGCGATCGTCTCGCCGGGCTCGGGGGAGAGCACCTCGACGTTCGGTGCCAGCTCGCGGAGCTCGTCGGGCGTTCCGGCGAGGATCGGGAACGTGCCGTAGTGGCAGGGCACACAGCGCTCCACGCCGAGGAACTCGAGCGCGACGGCCGCCTCGCGGGGGTCCATGGTGTAGTGCCCGCCGATCGGGAGGATGGCCACGTCGGGCGCGTAGAGGCGCCGGATCAGCTGCATGTCGCCGAAGACGTTCGTGTCCCCCGCGAAGTAGAGCTTCGTGCCGTTCTCGACCTCGAACACGAGGCCGACGGGCTCGCCGAGGTAGACCATGTGGTCGTCGTCGATCGTGCTGCTCGAATGGTTGGCGTCCGTCAGCGTGACCTTCACGCCGTCGAGGTCGACCGTGCCGCCTTTGTTCGGGTCGCGGATCGAGTCCTCCGACACCGCCTTCTTCATCCACACGAGCCAATCCGCGAGCTCGACCGGCGCCACGACGACGCAGTTGAACTTCTGCGCCAGCTCGATCGTGTTTCCGACATGGTCGTCGTGCCCATGTGTGATCGCGATCACGTCGATGCGCTCGGGCTCCTTCTCAGCCTCCGGGATCTTCGGGTTCGTGACCCACGGGTCGACGTAGACCCGTTTGCCACCCGGGGTGTCGAAGCGGAACGTGCCATGCCCGAGCCAGGTGAGTGGGACGTCGGCCATGAGGCGGGACCCTACAGCGAATCGGCGTCGAGCTCGACGAGCACGAACGCCTCGACCGGCTCGCTCTTGCCCTTGAGCTCGAGGCCGCCGAGCGGGCGCACGAGCGCGCCGTCGCCGAGCGCGGCGAGAGTCGCCGGGCCGATCACAACCTGTCCCGGCTCGGCCTCGGACTGGAGGCGGGCGGCGAGGTTCGTCGTGTCGCCGATCGCGGTGAAGCTCCGCTGCTCGGCGCTGCCCACGTTGCCGACGACGGCGCGTCCGGTGTTCACGCCGGCCCGGAAAGTCGGCCACTCGGGCCGGCGGCCTGAGACGTCCGCGGTCGCACGCTGCAGGGCCAGGGCCGCACGCGCCGCCCGCACCGCGTGGTCGGGCTCGTCGCCCGCCGCGTTGAACACCGCCATCACGGCGTCGCCCGCGAAGCGCTCGATCATGCCGCCCTGCTCGGTG
>JBKPFP010000444.1:0-6208 GCA_046744435.1 Actinomycetota bacterium
ATGAGCACGGAGGCCTCCGACACCGCGGCCGCAACGATCGCGGAAGCGTCGCTGGACGCCGAGCGCACCCGCCGCGAGAGCGAGGAGCTCCGCGCCGAGACGGACCGCTACAGCAAGGAGACGCGCGAAGCCGCCGACCGGTACGGGGCAGAGGCGCGGCACAAGCTCGACGACGAGGCGGCCGAGCGCCGTGCCGAGGTGGAAGAGCAGGCGCGCAGGATCCGGCAGGCCGCCGAGCAGCAGGCCAAGGATCTCGTGGAAGCCATCCACCGCCAGAAGGCGCTCGTGCAGGAAGCGGAGCGCTCCGAAGCTCGCCTGCAACAGCTGCTCGGAGTGTTTCGCGGTATGACGTCACAGCTCGAGGAGCTCGTCAGGGCGCAGCCCGCGGCCGAGTTGGACGAGAAAGACGCCAAGAAGCCGGAGCCGGCCGAGGAGGGGTTCGAGCAGGCGCTCAAGCCTCAACGCATGCCGAGCCGCCGGGCCTAGGAGGGCTCTAGCCGGAAAGCGCGACCAGCGCGCCGATCGCCGCGCCGATCATCAGGCCGGCGAGGACGAAGAACGCGAGCTCGCGCGTCGCCGGCTCGGCGAACAGGCTCCCTCGCGGTCGGAGGCGCTTGCGGGCGCGCGGCGGCGCCTGGCCCCGGACCCTGGTCGCGGCGTGCCGCTCACCGGCGACTGCCTTCCGAGGAGCGGGCTTGCGCTTCGGCGCCGCCTCTTCGACGACCGGACGGTCCTGCGCCGGGGCGGGCGCCCTTCGCCTGCTTGCGGGCCGGCGGACGCGCCGGAGCCGGCTTGGCGCCCTCGACGCGGCGGGGCTTGCCCGACGCACGGGGTGCCGACGCCTCCTCCTCGACCGGTGGAGCGGCGGAGCCGTTCTCCCGCGCCTCGACTTCGATGCTCTCCAGGAGTGACGATCTGAGAGCGGCTACCGTGCCTGACGACATGCCGCGGAAGCCGCTCGAAGACGTTTCGCAAAGCCTGCGCGCCCTCGGCGAGCGCCTTCGCGTCGGCACGGGTGCCGGCAACGGCGGCGACTGGCTCGCCGAGCAGCTCGACGCGCTGCGCAAGCCGGAGCCGGCCCGCAGCCTGGAGGAGCTGCAGGCCGAGCTCGAGGGCCTCGTCGGACTCGAGACCGTCAAAGAGCAGGTCCGCGCCCTCGTCGCCTTCCTGCAGGTCCAGGCCGAGCGCGAGCGGCACGGCCTGCCGGAGGTCGCGACCTCGCAGCACCTCGTCTTCCTCGGCAATCCGGGGACGGGCAAGACGACCGTCGCGCGCCTGCTCGCGCAGATGTACCGCGCCATGGGCCTCCTCCGCCGTGGGCACCTCGTCGAGGTCGACCGCGCCGGGCTCGTCGGGCAGTACGTCGGGCTGACGGCGATCAAGACCGATCGCGCGATCCGGCGCGCGCTCGACGGCGTCCTCTTCATCGATGAGGCCTACGCGCTCGCCGGGCCCGAGGAGCGGCTGGACTTCGGCGCCGAGGCGATCGAGACCCTGCTCAAGCGCATGGAGGACTACCGGCACCGGCTCGTCGTCATCGTCGCCGGCTACCCGCGGCTCATGCACCGCTTCCTGGACTCGAACCCGGGACTGCGCTCCCGGTTCGCGCGCGAGATCACCTTCCCGGACTACTCGACGGACGAGCTGATCGCGATCACGGGCAAGTTCCTGGCCGAGAACGAGTACCGGCTCGGCGCCGACGCAGAGGAGACCCTGCGCCGGATCTTCGCCGGGCCGCAGCGCGGCGAGGGCTTCGGCAACGCGCGCTTCGCCAGGACGCTGTTCGAGCAGGCGCTCAACGCACAGGCGCTGCGGCTCGCCGGCGTGCAGGGCTCGGAGCTGGCGTCGCTCGAGCGCGACGAGCTGATCACCCTGCGCCCGGAGGACCTCGTCGCCGCCGCGCGGGCGCTCGGCGAGGAACGGGCCGCGTCCGGCAGAGAGCCCTTCTGGCGCCGCCTCGCCCGCTGAGGCGTCAGCCGACGGCCGCCTCCCAGACGCCCCGGCTGCGCGTCCCCACGCGGAGCAACCGCTCCGGCTCGTAGAACAGGAGGTCGACGGCCAGCGCGTTGGGCAGCCCGACGCCGAACACCGACCAGCTTCCGCCGGCGTCGGTCGACTCGAACACGCCGACGTCGCACGCCACCCAGACCCGGTCCGAGTCGGCCGGGTCGGTGATGACCGCGTTGACCGGGATCTCGGGGAGGTTCGCGGTCACGTCGCTCCACGTGCTGCCCGCGTCGTCGGAGCGGAAGACCGCGCCCGGCCGCGAGAAGGTCGCCCAGTACCGCTGCGGGCTAGCGGCGTCGAGGACGAGGTCGCTGATCCACCCCTCCCGCGGGCTCGTCAGCGCCGTCGGCTCGCCCCACGCTCCGCTCTCGAGGCCGATCTGGAAGACCTCGCCGCGGATGGTGCCGACCAGGACGGTCTCCGGGCTCGGGACGGCGAGCGCCGAAGCGAGGGCCGGACGGCCTGCGGAGGGCTGGGGGAGCGCGACCTCGCTCCAGTTGGCACCGCTCTCCGTGGAGATGTAGGCGATCTCCCCCGCCTTCACGACGAGGTCGCCGTGCACCTCGACCGGCGGATAGAACAGCTTCCGGAGTTGATCGTCGTCGGGCGGCGTGACGTTCTCCCAGCTGTCGGGGTCGCCGCGGTGGGATGACCGCTCCATGTACATGAAGTAGTAGGAGTGGAAGCAGACGTCGGGGTCGGCCATGTTCGTGCCGCAGTCGCCTCCGTCTCCCAGCCGTACCTGCGTCCAGCCGTTGCCGCTCTCGCGGCGAATCGTCCCGTTGTCCTGCAGACCGGCCAGGAGCCACTGCGACTCGTCGGAGCGTTGAGTCAGGTACTCGACCTCGCTGATCGCCAGGCCCGCGTTGAGCGCCTCCCAGGTCTCGCCGCCGTCCGGGCTGCGGAAGATGCCGCCGTCGTTTCCGGCATAGATGACGTCCGGATTCTGAGCGTCGAAGGCCATTGTGTGCTGGTCGGGATGGATCGAGTCCCCTCCGTCGACGCGGCTCGAGATGTCGGTCCACTCCCAGTTGTCGCCGGTGCGCACGCCTTTGACCAGCTCGATCGCACCGACGTAGACGGTGTCGTCACGCACAGGAGGCACCGACAGGTGCCAGTCGTACGACGCCTGCGCGACGTCGAACACGTTTTCAACGTACTCGCCGATCCCGAACGAGGGCAGCTCGACCGGCTCGAAGGATCCGTCTGCCGTCGAGCGGTGCCAGAGACGCGCCTCACCCTGCGTCGCGGCGAAGACGTACGCCTGCGCGGGATCCGCCGGGACGTGCGCGACCGCCATGCGCTCGCCGTTCGGGTCGAGGGCGCTCAGCCCGGGCAGGTCGACGCCGGTGCCCGCGCCGCCGCCGCGCGCGCTGAAGAGACCGTCGGGGGCCCCGAGCAGGATCTCCTCCTCGTCGCCGAGCTGCGCGAGCGAGACGTCCCAGGTCAGGCCTCGATGAAGGAGCGCCCAGCTCGTCCCACCGTCCTCCGACACCGCCGCGCCGCCGGTCGTCGCGACGAGCAGCCTCTGCCCGTTGCGCGGATCGACGACGAGCCGGTAGAAGCCGATGTCCGCGAAGACGTCCGCGGCGACGGGCGTCCACGTCGTCCCGCCGTCGCTCGAGACGAGGAGCCCCTGGCCGAGGTGGAAGTACTCGGAGTTCCCTTCGCCGGTGCCCGCGTAGACGACGAGTGGATCGGATGGATCGAAGGCGATCGCGCCGATCGAGAGCGTCGGCTGGTCGTCCGTGCGCGGCGTCCAGGTGGCGCCGCCGTCCCTCGTCTCCCAGATGCCGCCGGCCGCGCTGCCCGCGAGCACGTGCTCGGGGTTGCCGGGGTCGACGCCGATCGCGGAGATGCGACCTGCCATCGTCGCGGTCCCGCTGCCGTAGGTCTGCCCGTCCGGGATGCGGTCCGGGCCGAGCGGCCGCCAGGTGACCTCCGGGCTCGGCGGCGCCTCATCCAGCAAGGCGGCGCGCTCGCGGCTTCCGCGCAGGTACGGAGCGGCACCCGGAGGCTCGGGGGCGATCCCCTGCGGGCCTCCGTCGAGCGAGAGGGCCCGCGAGAGCTCGGTCAGTCCGCGCTGCCGGAGGAACTCCGCCTGCCGGAGATACGTCTTGCCGGTGACGGCCTGACCGCCGTTCGACGCCAGAGCGCGCGCCCGGTCGCCGCGGATGATGTCCATCGGTCCCTTCACGACTCGTCCTTCTCCTCGTCTCGCTCGTCCTCTTCGGGCGAGTCTTCGTCCTTCTCCTCGTCTTGCTCGTCCTCTTCAGGCGAGTCTTCGTCCTCGTCGTCCTCCTCGTCCTGGTCTTCCTCGTCCTCCTCGAGCGGGAGCTCCGGCCGCCCGCGCAGCCCGCGCGACTCCTCGAACTGACGTCGCCGTTCGTCGGCGTGATCGTCCGGAGGCTTGTCGTCGGGACGCTTCATGCCCTGTGCAGCGCCGGCGCGAGCCGCCGCTCCACGAGTCGCGCGACGAGGGCGCCGAGCGCCACGATCGGGATGTCGATCAGCACGAAGGCCCAGCTGATGGCCGCCTCGCCGGTGGCGGCGGTGGCGACGAACCCGAGGGCGACGGCGAGTGCAGCGCCGACCGGCAGCCGCAGCGCCGGCCTCAGGCGCCCGAGCGCGACCCCGAGCAAGAGGCCGAAGCAGAGCGGAAGCAGTTCACCCACGAGACGGCGGCGCCGATTGTCGTGCCCCGACCTTCTCCGCGTCAAGGCGAGCCCAGGCGCCGGGCGTTCCTTACGAAAGTCGTAAGTCTGCTCGGAAACCGTTGTGCCGGCGGTGTGCCGCGGGAATCGTTGCTCCGTGACCAACCGAAGGGGGGAACCATGAAGCTTGCAGGAGCACTCGCTGCCTGCATCGGAACGCTCGTCCTCGCGCTCGGCAGCGCTCAGGCAGCCGCGACGCACCGAGACCACCACCGCAATGGGGACCGGCAGCGCGTCGTGTTCGTGCAGACGAACGAGCTCGACGGCAACCACATCGTCGTCTTCAACCGGGGCCGCCAGGGACAGCTGTCGCGCGCGGGCACGTACGCCACCGGCGGCAACGGCGGCGCCGCAACCCCGGGGACGGAGTCCGACCGGATCGCCTCGCAGGGCTCGCTCGTGTACGACCGTGAGCATTCGCTTCTCATCGCGGTCAACGCCGGCAGCGACACCATCTCGACGTTCAAGGTGCAAGGCGACCGACTGAGACTGACGAGCGTCGTGCCGTCAGGGGGCGGCTTCCCGGCGAGCATCGCGGTACACGACGACCTCGTCTACGTGCTGAACTCGGGCGGCCCGGGCATCGTGCAGGGCTTCGAGATCCGGGGTCACCGCTTGCGTGAGCTCTCGGGCTCGGCACGTTCGCTCGGCCTCGCCAACGCCGACCCGCCGGACTTCCTGACGTCGCCGGGCCAGGTTGGCTTCACACCGGACGGGGAGAAGCTGATCGTGACCACGAAGGCGAGCGGCAGCCACATCGACGTGTTCGACGTTCGACCCAACGGTCGCCTCTCGCAGACGCCCGTCATGAACCCGTCCGCCACGCCGGTCCCGTTCGCGTTCACGTTCCACCGGACGGGGCGTCTCGTCGTCGGCGAGGCAGCGATGAGCAGCGTCACGACGTACCGGGTCAACCCGGACCGAACGCTCTCCGATCCGCGGACTCAGACGAACGGGCAGACGGCGCTGTGCTGGATCGTCCGCGCCCGGGGGTTCTTCTATGTGACGAACACCGGCAGCAACAACGTGAGCGGGTTCAGGATCGGCGCCGACGGCCAGCCAGTGCTGATCGGAGGTAGCCAGATCCTCGCCACGACGAGCATGGGCCCGATCGACATGGCCGTGTCGGGGCGCTTCCTCTACGTCCAGACGGGAGCCGCAGGCACGATCGACCAGTTCCGCGTCAATCGCGACGGCACGCTCACCTCACTCGGCAGCGTGACCGGACTGCCCGTCGGCCAGGAGGGAATCGCAGCCACCTAGCCACCTGCGGAGGGCCCACTCATGAGCGGGCCCTCCGTACAAATTCCCTATGCGGGCAAGCGGGCGGCGGGGATCTCGGCCCGAAGCGTCGTGCCGGCCCCGGCCGGGCTCACCAGCTCGAGGCGGCCGCCGAGTGCCTCCACGCGGTCCATGAGCCCGCAGAGCCCC
Organism: Actinomycetota bacterium; assembly: GCA_046744435.1. Lineage (GTDB taxonomy): Bacteria > Actinomycetota > Thermoleophilia > Gaiellales > Gaiellaceae > VAXT01. Next base: position 6,153 of record JBKPFP010000444.1, read on the forward strand.
GAGCCCGCGTCGGCGTCGGCGCCGCCGACCCCGTCGTCCGACACCTCGACGACCAC
>JBKPFP010000266.1:0-4314 GCA_046744435.1 Actinomycetota bacterium
CGGCGAGGGCATCGAGACCCCCGAGGCGGCGCTCGCACTCGTCGCGCGGTCGGCGCGCGGGAGCTACCGCGACGCCGTCTCGACCCTCGACCAGCTGGCTGCGGCGACCGAGCGGAACGTCACGGTCCAGTCCGTCCTGCAGCTGCTCGGAGCGGTCGAGGAGGAGGCGCTCTTCAGGCTCTGCGACCTCGTCGTCGACCGGGACACGGCCGGCGCCCTCACCTTCGTCGAGGAGCTCGTCGAGCAGGGCCAGGACCTCGGCCGGCTCGTCACCGACCTGCTCGAGCACCTGCGCCACCTCCTGCTGGTGCAGCACATGGGCGAGGTGCCCGAGTCGCTGCCCGTGACCGAGGAGACGCGCGAGCGGCTGCACGCCCAGGCGAACCAGATCGGCGAGCCGACGGTGCTGCGCCTCTGCGACCTGCTCGCCGTCGCGGTCGACGACATGCGCCAGGGCGGCGATCCGCGTTTGCCGCTCGAGCTGGCGCTGGTCAAGGTGACTCGGCCAGCGGCCGACCTCGAGCGCGAGTCGGTCGCCTACCGGCTCGAGCAGCTCGAGAGCCGCGCCGGCCAGGCCCCAGTGTCAGACACAGGGACGCGGCCTGCGGAGACAGGGCCATCGGAACCACCACCGCCAACCGCCGAGCCGCCCTCCCTCGAGCTCGAGCAGCTTCAGGACGCCTGGCAGCGCGCGATCCTCCCGGCCGTCGAGCAGAAGTCGATCCCGACCGCCTCGATGCTGCGTGAGGCCCACCCCGCCGATCTGGCCGGCGACACGCTGACCGTCGAGTTCCCGCGCTCGGCGTCATTCCACCGCCAGCTCGCCGAGGAGCCGAGGAACGCGACCCTGCTCGCCGACGCGCTCTACGAGGTCACGGGCCGCAAGCTCTCGCTCGCGTTCGCGGTCGGCCAGAACGGCGGCGACGCGGGACCCGAGCCCGAGGAGGCCCCGGCCAGCGAGGAGGAGATCCTCGAGCTGATGAAGGAGACCTTCGACGCCCGCGAAGTGGAGGACAGCCAGTGAGCTTCGACATGAACAAGATGCTCCAGCAGGTGCAACAGCTCCAGGCGCAGATGGCAAAGGCGCAGGAGGAGCTCAAGAACGAGATGGTGGAAGCGTCGGCCGGCGGCGGGATGGTGACGGTGAAGGTCTCGGGCGCGCTCGAGGTGACCGAGATCAAGATTGCCCCCGAGGCGATCGACCCCGACGACCCGGAGATGCTCGCCGACACCGTGCTCGCAGCGGTCAACGAGGGCCTGCGCTCGGCCCAGGCGCTCGCCGAGTCGAAGCTCGGCGGGGTCAGCGGCCTCGGCGACCTCGGGGGCCTCGGCTTGCCGGGAATGTAGGTCCCGGCCCACGGGGCCGGGACTCGCCGAAAGTGCTTCGCACTGTCGGCGACAAAAAGCACGCACAGATTCATGCCAACAGACCAACTGGCGTGTGGTTGGAGCACCGCGGGGCCGGCGTACCACAATCAGGCACGAGGGCTTTGGTGCCGACGCTCGGTCTCGACGTTCTCAGTCTTGGCCCTACAGAGTCGCGCGCCACTCGCAGCGGAGCGCCTCGCGCTCACCGCGGCGAACCCGCTCGATCGTGGTGCGCACGGTCTCCGGCAAGTGGTCGGGATCGAACGGCTTCGTCACGAGAGCGACTCCACCCGCGTCGTAGCCGCGAAGCTGGTCGTCAGCGTCGGAGCGCGCGGTGATGAAGATGATCGGGATCTCCCGGGTCTCCGAGGCAGCGAGGAGCTCCTGCGCAACGGTGAACCCGTCGGACTTCGGAAGCATGATGTCGAGCAGGATCAGGTCTGGCTGCTCGGAGCGGGCGAGCTCGAGCGCCGTCTCGCCGTCGGGCGCCTCGATCGTCTCGAAGCCGGCGGTTCGCAGGTTGAGCGTGCAGACCAGGCGGATCGCCGGCTCGTCGTCGACCACGAGGACGAGCCCCGCCCCATGCTCGACCCGTTCGCCGCTTCCGGTGGCCGAGTCGATCCGCCTGTCGGACACGGGGCCCGCCGACGAGCAAGCGGCCGCTCGGCCGCTTGGAGGCCGGGGCGAAAAGGTCCAAGAAAGTGGTTGCGGCAGAGGGCTGGGCCTTGTACGTCTCGGTACGACTGAGATTACAGTTCGGCTTGGGTAGGGCAAAACGTGAGCCCGGACACGCTCAACGACATCCTGGGGTACCTCAGTACTGTGGCGTTCGCCCTCCTCGGTTTCGTCACGCTGCGGCACTGGTACCAACGGCGCGAGCGGCCGAGCTTCTGGGCTGGCCTGTGCTTCGTCGCTCTCGCCCTCGTCGTGCTCGCCGGGCTCGTCTTGCCCGAGTCGCCCGGGAACGACGTCGAGGCCGTCCTGCAGCGCCTCGCCGTGCTCGTCCTCCTTGCCTTTCCGTACTGCCTGTTCCGCTTCGCCGCCGCCTTCCACCGGCCGGCGCGCTACGTCGAGTGGCTGGCCGGCGGAGCGACTGTCCTCCTCATGGCCTGGACGCTGGCTCTGCCCGACTTCCCCGAGCGCGGCTCACCGCACTCGACCTTCGTCGGCGTCTACCTGATCGCGCTCCTCGTCGACTGGACGGCGCTCTCCGTCTTCGTCGCGACCTCGCTCTGGCGGGCGGGGCGAGGCCAGCCGAGCGTCGCCAGGCACCGCATGCAGATGTTGAGCGTCGCGGGGCTGTCGATGACGATCGCCGTCCTGCTTGCCGGCGGCGACCCGCCGGGCAGCTCACGGGTCGAGCTGGCGACCTCCGTGCTCGTCCTCGTCAGCGCCTTCGCTTCCTCCTCGGGCTCTGGCCCCCGAGCGTCGTGCGTGTCATCTGGCGGCGCGAGGAGGGAGAGCGCTGGCGGGAGGCGATCCCGGACCTCGTCCGGCTCTCGACGGCCGACCAGATCGTGGCCGACGTGCTGCCGCCGATGGCGCGGCTCGTGGGCGCCCGGGCGGCCTTCCTCCTCGACCACGAGGGCCGCGTCCTCGGCAGCCATGGCGCGCCGGCCGCGGTGCTCGACACGCTCGACGGCGACTACCCGGGGGTCCTCCGGCTCGACGTCCCCGACGGGACGCTCGTCGTCTGGGCCAGCCCGTACGCGCCGTACTTCGGCACGGAGGAGATCGAGTTGCTGCGCACGCTCGGCAACCTCGCCTCGCTCGCCCTCGACCGCACGCGGCTCTACGTCGGCGAGCGCGAGGCCAGACTCGCCCTCGAGCGCGCCGACGAGATGAAGTCGAACTTCATCGCCCTGGCCGCACACGAGCTGCGCACGCCGGTGACGAGCGTGCACGGCATCGTCGCGACCCTCGACCGCCTAGGAGACCAGTTGAGCGCCCGCGATCGCACCGAGCTCGAGGAGGCGCTCCGCACGCAGGCCGAGCGCATGCGCCGGCTCGTCGAGCAGCTGCTCGACCTCTCACGCCTCGAGGCCGACCGCATCCCGCTCCATCCCGTCCCGGTTCCGCTGCGGGAGCAGGTCGAGGAGCTCGTCGCCGCCTCCGCCGGCGACCGCTCCGACGACGTCGAGGTGCAGATCGAGGACGAGCTCGAGGCCGTCGTCGACCCGGCGGTGCTCGAACGGATCGTGTCGAACCTCGTCACGAACGCGCTCCGGCACGGAGATGCGCCCGTCGTCGTGACCGCGAACCAGCGAGACCGGGAGCTGCGGCTCGCGGTCGAGGATCGCGGGAACGGCGTCCCCGGGGAGTTCGTCGAGGAGCTCTTCGAGCGCTTCAGCCGGAGCGACGAGGCCCGCGCCCGTGGCCTGGGGTCCGGGCTCGGGCTGGCGATAGCGCGTTCGTACGCGCAGGCCCATGGGGGAGAGCTCGTCTACGTGCCGCTGCGCCCACACGGCTCGCGCTTCGAGCTGACCGTGCCGGTCGGCACCGCGCAGGCCGTACCGGTCCGGACCGCCTGAGCATCCGCCCGCCATGGCTAATCTGAGCAGGTGTTTTCGCCCGCTGTCGAGAACCTCGTCTCGCAGCTGACGCGGCTTCCCGGCGTCGGGACGCGCACGGCGCAGCGACTCGCCTTCCATCTGCTGCGCGTGCCCAAGGACGAGGCGCTGGCGCTCGCCGCCGCGATCGCTGAGGTCAAGGAGCGCGTCCGCTTCTGCGCCGAGTGCGGCAACCTGACCGAGGAGGAAACGTGCGAGATCTGCCGCGACGCGCGCCGCGACCGGGCCGTCGTCTGCGTCGTCGAGCAGCCCGCCGACCTCGTCTCGCTCGAGCGGACGCACGAGTACCGCGGGCTCTACCACGTGCTCGGCGGGGCGCTGTCGCCGATCGACGGCGTCGAGCCGGAGCACCTGCGCATCGCAGGCCTGATGCAGC
>JBKPFP010000375.1:0-3788 GCA_046744435.1 Actinomycetota bacterium
GCTGCGGCGTCGTCGGCTTCAAGCCGAGCTACGGGCTCGTCTCGCTCGCGGGCTGCTTTCCGCTCGCTCCGAGCTTCGACCACGCGGGGCCGATGGCGACGACGGTGACCGCCTGCACGGCCATGATGCGCGTGCTCGCGGACGGGTTCGAAGCGACCGACCTGGAATCGCTGGACGAGCTCGAGGTCGGCGTCGCCTGGCTCGACCGCGCCGATCCACTCATCGGCGCACGCGTGCGCGAGGCTACGGAACGCTTCCCGCGCGCGCGGCCTGTCGAGTTCCCATTGCCGGAAGGCACCGGCCCGGTCTTCATGCGTGAGGTCGCCGACGTGCACCGCGAGCTCTTCGCAGAGTACGCCGACTCCTACGGAGACAACGTGCGCACGAAGGTCGAGCTCTGCCTCGCCGTGACCGATGCTGAGTTCGAGCGAGGGCTGCGCGCGCGCGAGGAGTACCGAGAACGCTGCGAGGCGGCGTGGGGCGGCCTCGACCTCCTGCTCACGCCGACGCTCGGCTTCGTCGCGCCGTCCCTGCCGGCCGACGACCTCGACATCCGGGAGGACGCGATCCGTCTCACCCTCCCCTTCAACGCCCTCGGGTGGCCGGTGCTCGCGCTTCCCAGCGGGCCCGCCGAGGAGGGGCTGCCGGCCTCGCTCCAGCTCGTGGGGCGCGACGACGCGCTCGTCCTCGCGGCGGGCGAGCTGCTCGAGGCGTCCCTCGTTCGAGGGACTGCCTGACCTCGAAACCTGCCGAAAACGTTCTCGGCCCATGGTCCCCGCCCGCTTTGCTACTGCGTGCGCTCTGGCGCTGCTCGCGCTCGGCGCCGCCGCGCCCGCAGCCGAGGCTGCGCGGCCGCTCGCGGCCCCAAGGGGTTGAAGGCGTTCCTCCTCCGCGTCAACGAGCCCGAGACGCTCTGGAACCGCACCTTCCCGCGCACGCCGGCGTTCGCCTGAGCCCGGTGCGCGGAGCGAAGAAGTACGAGTTCGAGCTCTCGACGAGCCGCAACTTCTCGGAAGGGGCGATCGTCTGGTCGAGCGCCGACTCCTCGAGCTCGATCGCGACCCCGGCGACCTCGGTCCCCGTCGCCCTCCCGTGGATCACCGGCAATCCCTACTCGCTGTACGCACGCGCACGTGGGATCGGCGCCAAGGGCCGCGTCGGCCTCTGGAGCGCTCCGTACGGGTTCAACATGCGCTGGCGCGACAAGCCGCGCCGCCTCGATCCGCAGTTCCCGGGACTCGTCCGCTGGACGCCCGTCGAGGGCGCCACGGTCTACGAGGTCTGGCTCTACGGGGCCCGCGAGACCTTCTTCACGACGACGAACATCGCCGACGAGCGCGAGTTCTACACGTTCCACGCCTCGCAGTTCTGGACGGGAGCCGTCCACTGGCGCGTCAGGGCCGTCCGGCGGTTGTACGGCGAGATCCCGAACGGGCTGCCCGCGGTGACGGTCGGCCCGTGGAGCGACGAGCTCGTCAACCTCAACCCGCCGTTCGCGCTGGGCGAGCTGGCCCAGATCGGGTCGGTCTCGGGAGGCACTTTGTCGACGCCGTCAGCACCTCAGGCGCACGAGCTGACGCCGGGCTTCATCTACTCGGGCAACTACCGCTCGTGGGGCTTGCCGTGGTTCCAGACGACGACGACCGAGCTCTTCCGCGTCTACGTGTCGACCGACAGCGAGTGCGTCAACCGGGTCTATGTCGGCGCCGTCGTCGGCAGCCCCGCCTACGCGCCGCGCTTCGGGCACACGCTCGTGCTGCCTCCGAACCAGGCCTCGCTGAACCAGGCGCGCGGCGAGTGGCCGCAGTACGGCGACGAGGGCCAGGTGCTGATGCTCGACGGCACTCCGGTCAAGTCAGTCGACTCAGGCGCTCTCGGCACCAGCGGGAACACGCCGAAGATCGACCTCTGGGACACGTTCTGGCCGGAAGGCGGCTACTACTGGACGGTGCTCCCGGTCTTCATCACGAGCAAGCGCGACAACCCGGAGGCGCTCGAGTACCGCGACATCCAGCTGCCCGAGGACGTCTGCCGCGCGGGCGGCGCCGTGCGCTTCGGCAAGATCGGCAAGCCGGTCGCGACGGGCGACAGGGCGCCGTACGTCTCGGGTCTCTCGACGGCCGGGAAGCTGGTCGGCGCGACGCGGGGCAACCCGACCTTCTACGGGCAGCCGATCGTCGCCTGGGAGCCCGTCTACGGGGCGCACGAGTACGAGGTGCAGTACAGCCGCACCCTCAACCCGTGGCGGAACGAGGCCAAGACGGCGTTGACGACGCCGGCGACCGCGGCCGTGCTCCCCGTCAGCCCGGGCCGCTGGTACTTCCGCGTGCGGGGCCTCAACCTGTCGCTGCCCAAGAAGCCCGAGATGACCTGGTCGGAGCCGGTCGTGCTCCGCATCTCGAAGCCACGCTTCAAGATCCTCAAGCCATAGCTTCGCGCGCGGCCTCTTCGTAGACCGGGTCGCGGCCGAACTGGTCGAGCTCGGCGGAGAGCAGCTCGCTGCCGCTCGGAGGATCGCCCGGCGGGTGCGGGACCTCCTCGCCGTCCACGGAGATGCGCTCGAGCTGCACGGCTTCCCGGTGCTCGAGCTTCACGTCGCGGCCGATGCGCGACCGGAGCCAGCCGGCGAGGAGCATGGCCTCGCAGCGCGGACCTTCGACGGCGAGCTCGCGCAGCTCAGCGATGCCCGGCCAGAGATCGGCGAGCGCGACCCGCCACGGCTCGGTGCGGCGCCAGGCGATGTCCGAGCAGGCGGCGCGGTCGAACGGCAGCTCCCCGTACGCGTGCGGGACGTCCGGCCACTCGCGCGAGTCGACGACGAGGCGGTCGCACACGTCGACGAGCTGCTCGACCTCGGGGGCGCCGAACGACGGGCGGCCACGCCAGCGCAGGAAGACGGGCAGGTCGACGACCAGCAGCGGCGTGACGATGCTGGCCGGCGCCTGCGCGAGGCGGCCGCGAAGCCGGAGCTCGATCACCTCCGCGGCGACATGCCGCCGCTGCTTCTTCAGCGGAAAGGTCAGGATCGAAACCTTGGCGTCGACGCCGTCGGGCGCGTCCGCCTCCGGGGAGAGGACGATGCCGCGCGACGGATGGCGCTCGCCGAGCCCCGCGAGCGTCTCCATCGCCGCCTCGTGCCATTCGTCCGGCACCCACGCCAGATGCGTCATGACGCTCGTCCGCAGGTCGGGACCCTCGGTCTCCTCCGCGGCCACTTCTCTGAGCCTGCAGAGCGCCCGCTCTACGTCTCGGAGTGTGACGTCCTCGCCCTCCCACTCCTCCACGTGCTCGGGCGGGGTGTTCAATGCCGGAGCCACTCTCTGCCGTCGCGGCGTATGAGCTCGTCGGCGGCCGCAGGGCCCCAAGTCCCGGCGGCGTAGTTCGGAAACGAGGGGCGATCCCGTCGCCAGGGAGCGACGATCGCGTCGACGATCGCCCACTGTTCCTCGACCTCGTCGGAGCGCGTGAAGAGCGTCTGGTCGCCGAGCATCGCGTCGAGCAGCAGCCGCTCGTAGGCCTCGGGGAGCTCGGTGCGGAACGCGCCCCCGTAGAGGAAGTCCATGTGCACCGTGCGCAGGCGCATGCCCTGACCCGGCACCTTCGCGGCGATCGCGAGCGACACGCCCTCGTCCGGCTGGACGCCCACGAGCAGGAGGTTGGGCCGTAGCTCCTCGGTCGCGGTCTCCTCGAATGGCGGGTGCGGGGCGCGCTGGAACTGGATCGCGATCGTCGTCTCGCGCCGGGCGAGCCGCTTTCCCGTGCGTACGTAGAAGGGCGTGTCGGCCCAG
>JBKPFP010000475.1:0-7453 GCA_046744435.1 Actinomycetota bacterium
ACGGGCTTCTCGGCGCGGCCGACCTCGGACAGGAGGAGGAAGTTCTGGCTGTTCCGGGCGCCGATCTGGATCACGTCGGCGGTCTCGACGACCTCCTCGACGTGCCGCGGGTCCATCAGCTCGGTCACGATCGGCAGGCCCGTCTCGGCCCTCGCCTCGCGGAGGAGCTCGAGCGCCTCGACACCGAGCCCCTGGAAGGTGTACGGCGACGTGCGCGGCTTGAAGGCGCCGCCGCGGAGCATCGTCGCGCCGGCCGCGGCGACCGCACGCGCGGTCTCGAGCGTCTGCTCGCGGTACTCGACGCTGCACGGGCCGGCGATCAGCCCGAAGAACGTGTCGCCGATGCGGTGACCGTCGACGTCGATCACGGTCGGGTCGGGCGTCAGCTCGCGCGCAACGAGCTTGTACGGCTTGAGGATCGGCAGCACCTGGTCGACCCCCGGGTAGCCCTCGAGCGGGAGCGCGGCGAGCAGCTCGCGGTCGCCGATCGCCCCGATGACGGTCGCTTCGCGCCCGCGGGAGACCCGCGCCACCGCGCCAGCCTCGTCGAGGCGCGCGACGACGTGGTCGACCTCCGCCGGGGTCGAGTCCGGCCCCATGACGATCAGCAGCTCGGGCGATTCGATGGCCGCCATGGCCGGAGTCTAGATTCAGGCCGCTAGGCTCTCGGCGCCGTGAACGAGAGCGACGATCCGGTCATCCGCCGCTTCCGCGAGCAGATCTCCGACAACGACCGCGCACTCGTCGAGGCGATCAACAACCGCCTCCGGCTCGTCGCGCGCCTGAAGGAGTACAAGGAGTCGCGCGGGATCGAGTTCGTCGACCCGGAGCGCGAGGAGTGGATCCTGCGCGACCTCGCCCGCGCGAACCGCGGACCGCTGTCGGCCGACGGCCTGCGCGAGATCTACGGCGCGGTCTTCGACCTGACGAAGCGCGAGGTCGCCGAGCGGAAAACGTGACCGGTCGAGGTCGCCCGCTATCCTGAGTGCAATGACTTCCGCGCCCAACATCCGAGTCTGGGCCTGGCCCTGCGGGCGGCGCGGTAGCCTGCGCACGGACTGACCCGGACGCTCCTCCGTTCCGCCCGACCCATCGCAGGTCTTCTCGTCGTGCCACGGAAAGGAGGAACAATGGACAGGCCGATGCGGATCTTCTCGGGCATCCGAGCCTCGGGCGACAAGACGCTCGGGAACTACAGCGGCGGCTTTCGCCAATACGTCGCGACGCAGGAGCAGGGCGAGGCCTTCTTCTGCATCGTCGACCTGCACTCGATCACGACGCCGTTCGAGCCGGAGGTCCTGCGCGAGGCCACGCTCTCCGTCGGAGCGATGCTGTTCGCGACAGGGCTCGACCCCGAGCGCTCGACGGTCTTCGTCCAGAGCCACGTCGCCGCCCATCCAGAGGCCGCCTGGCTGCTGGGCTCGGTCGCGAGCTTCGGTGAGTTGCGCCGGATGACGCAGTTCAAGGAGCGCTCGGAGGAGCAGGAGTTCGTCTCGGCCGGGCTCCTCAACTACCCGGTGCTGATGGCCGGGGACATCCTGCTCTACCAGGCCGACACCGTCCCGATCGGCGACGACCAGCGCCAGCACCTCGAGCTGACCCGCAACATCGCCGAGCGCTTCAACGCGCGTTTCGGCGAAACCTTCGTCGTGCCCGAGGGCGTCTACCCCGACGAGGGCGCGCGGATCAAGAACCTCCAGGAGCCGGAGCGGTTGATGTCAACGACGCGCGGCGCGCCGCAGGGCGTCGTGCGGATGGTCGACGCCCCGGACGTGATCCGGAAGAAGTTCAAGACCGCGGTCACGGACTCCGGGACGGACGTGCGCCACGCGCCGGAAGAGAAGCCCGGGATCTCGAACCTGATCGAGATCATGGCCGTCGCGACCGGGAGCTCGATCGCGGACGTCGAGTCGCGCTACGACGGCCAGGGCTACGGGCGCTTCAAGGAGGACGTGGGCGAGGCGGTCGTCGAGCTGCTCGGCCCGATCCAGCGACGCTACGAGGAGCTGCGTGCGGACGAGGCCGAGCTGCGCCGGATGCTTGCGCGCGGCGCCGAGAAGGCGCGCGAGGCCTCGGCGCCGACGCTCGAGGCGATGTACGAACGGATGGGCTTCGTCCGGCCGTAGCGAGTTCGAGCCGACCGACGAAGAGGCCGCGCAGCGGATCAGGGACGAGGATCCGGTGATCGCCGGCGGTTTCGCGCGCGGTGAGCTGCGGCCTTTTCGCGGCTCGCTGCTGCGCGGTCGCGACTAACAGCGAAAGAAGTGGGACGAAATTCCCGTTTCGCGCCAGCGTGACGAGAGGCACTGACAAAATGGCTCGTCACGGCGTCGCCGCCCCGTAATTGTCCAAGAAATCGTCCGTGCCTCACGCACGACGATAAAACCCGAGGAAAAAGCCATGTCCAAAATGTCCATGCTCTATGGAATCGTCCTCGCATTCGCTTTCGTAATCCTGCTAGGCTCGCCCGCGCAAGCAGTTGCGCAGAACGAGCCGACCGTGTCCAAGGCCGGCGAAAGCCGGCTTCTCCCCGAGAGCTCCGAAGCGGCTCGGGGGTCGAGCCACGCTGACAACATGCCGTGCGGTTGCATCCAGTGCCCCGAATACTGCGCGCCTCCTCCTCCGCCGCCGCCACCGCCGCCGCCACCGCCGCCTCCACCTCCGCCGCCGCCGCCTCCGCCTCCACCCCCGCCGCCTCCTCCGCCGCCGAGCGGGGATGAGTTCTGTCAACAGAATCCCGACTATCCGGGCTGCGAATACTGGTTCGGCGACCCGGCCGGGGAGCTGGAGGACTGCTGGGGGTTCCCGAACGAACCCGAGTCACCCGACATCATCCCGTGCTACCTCACTCCGGATGCCTCGTGCCCGCATGACTTCCCGAACTGCACGTGCCCCAGCTCGACCGACGGGAGGAAGCTCACACGGGTCGGCTACGCGTTCAAGCAGCGAGGAACCGGCATGGACATCTGGAGGGCAACCCAACTGGTGTTCTGGTGCTGGAACGGGACCAGGATCACCAAGATCTACCGCGTCCTTCGCCACTGGATCCACTGGGCGGTCGACCTCCTCTGGAGCTACGAAGGCGTGCACTCCAACTCCTGCGAGACCGACCACTGCCAGGAGCAGGCCGGTGACGCTCTACACCCCGTCCGCGTCGTGACCATTTCGGCCAAGCTCCATTTCAGGGAGTGCGTCGCGTTCGGGCTAGGAATCTGCCAGAACAAGTACCCCGGTGTGTGGCTGCGAATCTCCCGCGGCGGGGCGCGAGAAGGAGGAATCTACTGACGGCATGAAAAGGCCCCGACTCACGGCCTTTGGGGTCACCGTCGCGGTCATCGTCCTCCTGGCGCTCATTTCGATGGCCTGGGGTCTCGCGGTCTGGTTCGGCGACTCCTCGTCGGACGTCGAGGACGTCCCGATCACGACGACCGAGAAGTAGTCGATCGAGGGTTTCGGCGGGGTGCCCGCGGCGGGCGCCCCGCCCCACGGTTTGAGCAGATCGACTAGCGCCTGGAGCGTGACCGGGTCAGCTCGCGCAACGCTTCCACTTCGGCGTCGCCGAGCTCGCGCCACTCGCCGGGACCAAGGCCCTCGACCGTCAGACCGGCATAACGCGGTCGGTGCAGCAGTCGGACGGGGTGGCCGACTGCCTCGAGCATCCGTTTCACCTGGTGCTTGCGGCCCTCGTGGATCGAGAGCTCGACGCGGCTCGACCTGAGGCGGCGCACGCGAGCGGGTGCCGTTCGCCCGTCGTCGAGCTCGACGCCGGTGGTGAGCCGAGCGAGCGCGTCGTCGTCGGGCTCGCCCTCGACCTCGGCCTCGTACACCTTCTCGACCTCGTACCGCGGGTGCGCGAGCCGATGCGCGAGCTCACCGTCGTTCGTGAGCAGCAGCACGCCGGTCGTGTCGGCGTCGAGGCGGCCGACCGGGACGACGCGCGCCTCGTGCTCGAGGAGGTCGACAACCGTGGGCCTGCCCTGCGGGTCGTGTGCCGTCGTGACGACTCCGGCCGGCTTGTGCAAGAGCACGTAGGCGAGCCGCTGGGGCTCGAGCCGCTCGCCGTCGAGCTCGACGACGTCACCCGCGGCGACGAACGTGTTCAGCGCGCCAGGCTCGCCGTTCACGCGCACGCGGCCGGCCTTGATCAGGTCGTCGGCCTTCCGCCGGGAGGCGACTCCGGCCCGCGAGAGGTAGGCGTTCAGGCGCACAGTTCGGATTCTCGCTTTCGCCACCGTCCCGTCACCCACCCGCGCGAAGATCCTCACTACGATTGCGCCGCGCGCAGTCATCATGCGGCCGTGGACGTCGCAGGCAAGACGGCGCTCGTCACCGGCGCAGGCAGCGGGATCGGCCGCGTCATCGCGCTCCGCTTCGCCCGCGAAGGCGCAGCGGTCGTCGTCAACGACATCGCCGAGCAAGCCGGCAGCCAGACTTCGTCCGCGATCGCCGAAGCGGGCGGGAGAGCGTCCTTCGCCCACGCCGACGTGACGCAGGACGCCGAAGTTGAGGCAGCCGTCGCTCACGCCGAGCGGACGTTCGGCGGGCTCGACATCCTCGTCAACAACGCCGGCGGCTTCCCCGACCCCGTCTTCCCCGAGGCCCCGCTCGAGCACTGGTCGCGCAGCTTCGACCTCAACCTGCGCTCGGCGATGGTCGCGATCCACTTCGCAGTTCCCGCGATGCACCGGGGCGGAGGCGGCGCGATCGTCAACATCGCCTCGTCGGCCGGGCTCGGGCTCGCGCCCCACCCCGCCCCCGAGTACGCCGTCGCCAAGGCCGGAATGATGCGGCTGACCGCCTGCCTCGCGCCTCTTGCCGATCGCGGCATCCGGGTCAACTGCGTCTGCCCGCACACCGTCGGCACTCCCGCAGTGCGTCAGCGCATCGCCGAGCTCCAGGCCGACGGCGAGGAGCTGCCCGGCCCGCTCCAGGACGTCCTGCTCGAGCCGGACGAGGTTGCAGACGCTGTCGTCGAGCTCATCCGAGACGAGTCGGCGGCAGGACAAGTCCTCGTCCTCTTCGGCGGGCAGCAGTCCAGACTCCTCGACGCCGAGAGATGAGTGATGACGAGGCCGATCTACGTCGAGATCGTCGTGCGCGCGCCGCTGGAGGACGTCTGGGAGAAGACGCAGCGGCCCGAGCTCCACCAGCGCTGGGACCTCCGTTTCACACGCATCGAGTATCTCCCGCGACCCGACGGGTCCGCGCCGCAGCGGTTCCTGTACGCCACGCGGATCGGCTTCGGGCTCGAGATCAGCGGCGAAGGCGAGAGCGTCGGCGAGAAGGACGGCTCCGACGGATCGCGCACGTCTGCGCTCCGCTTCTGGTCGGAGAGCCCACGCTCATTGATCCGCGAAGGCAGCGGCTACTGGCGCTACGTGCCGACCGTGAACGGCGTCCGCTTCCTGACGAGCTACGACTACCGGACCCGCTTCGGCGTCGCCGGCCGCGTGGTGGACGGGCTCGTTTTCCGCCCGCTCCTCGGGTGGGCGACCGCGTGGAGCTTCGATCGGCTCCGCCTCTGGCTCGAGGACGGTGTCGAGCCCGAGGACGCCCGCCGCCGGTTACTCCCCCGAGCGAGACGCTGCCTGCGGAGCCCAACGTGACCTCGATCTATGCCCGTGCGCTCGGCGACGACTTCGAACGCCTCCACCCACGCATCCGCGAGCGATTCGCCTTGTCGAGCTCGGACGGCGTCGCGCAGGTCGGGCGCGGGGTCATGGACGACGTGTGGCACGGCCGGCCGTACACGCTGCCGTTCCTCGCCTTCGGCACGTGGCGGCGAATCATGTTCCCCTCGCGCGGCGCAAAGGTCCCGTTCACCGTCGAGAACTACGCCTACGTCGACTCTCTCGGGCGCGAGACCGTCAGCTGGATCCGCACCTTCCACTTCCCGCGTCGCAGCCGCCGCTTCGACGCGTACATGATCTGGAGCGAGCGCCGCGGTTGCATCGTCGACTACCTCGGGACGCATCAGCACCTCGCCGTGGACATTCACGTTTCAGTCGACGCTGAGACCGGCGGGCTACGGCTGAGATCGGGAGAGCAGCGCTTCTACGAGCGCCGCGCAGGCTTCCGCTTTCCGATGACGTTCTCCGGCTACGCCAGCGTGCTGGAGTGGTACGACGATGAAGGCGAGCGCTTCCGGATCGCCGTGGTCGTGACGAACCCACGCTGGGGCAGGCTGTTCGGCTACGACGGAGTCTTCGAGGTCGAATACGTCGACTGCCGCGCAGGCTCCGTTCCCGGCCGCGTCAAGCCTCGGCGCGAGGAGGCACGGGAGTAACGGTGGAGCCCTAGGCCGGGCGCCGCTCGGCCAGCGCCTCGAGCCGCCCGCGCAGCTCGGCTTCGTCGCCGCCGAGCTCCTCGAGCCGCGGCAGCGCGGCCAGGCTTTCCAGCCCGAACACGCGCTCGAACAGCGGCGTCACTCGATAGCGCACGGCACCGCCGCTCTCCCGACCCGCCTCGGCGATCAGACCGCGCTCGACGAGGCCGGCCACGACCGAGTCGACGGCCACACCGCGCCAGCGCGCGATCTCCGGCCGCGAGCACGGCCCGAGGTACGCGATGACGGCGAGCGTCTCCATCGCCGCCTGCGAGAGCCCGCGCTCGACCGGGCGCTCGAAGAGCCGCGAGCACGCCTCGGCCGCATCGCGGGCCGCGCGAAAAGCCCAGCCGCCCGCAACGTGCTCGAGCACGATCCCGCTCCGCCCCTCGCGGTAGCGCTCACCGAGCAGCCCGAGCGCCGTCTCTACACGCTCCGCCTCATCTCCCGACGCCTCGGCCAGCTCGTCGACCGACAGCGGCTGCGAGGCGACGACGAGCAGCGCCTCGAGTGTGCGCGCGAGCGCATCGACCGGATTGGCGGCGATCAGGCGGAGCGGGCGTTCCATGCCACCTCCTTCGCGTCGGCCGCCGTACGTCCTACCCGGATCGGCGCGAACGGCCGCGCCTGCTCCAGCGAGATCTCGCCCTCGCGGCGCAGCTCGAGCAACGCGAGAAACGCAACCGCCTGCTCCACGCGCGACAGCCCGGCCACCTCGGTGTCGAAGTCGAACCGCGAGCGCCGTCCGAGCAGGGCGCGGAAACGCGCGACGAACTGCGTGACGGGCGGGAAGCGAAGCTCCAAATGAGACAGCGAGACCTCGGGTGGCTCGGCCGCCACGGCCCGCAAAGCCGCCGCGAGCAGCGCCGGATCCTGGGCGGCGAGCCGGCGTTCGGCCCGCGGTGCGAGGGGCGCCGGCCCGAGCCGGAAGAAGCGATTGCGCTCGCCGGCCAGGCGCTCGGCGAGCCAGGCAGCCGCCTCCTTGATGCGTCGGTACTCCTCGAGTCGCCGCGCCAGCTCCTCGGCGGCTTCCTCGGGCGCGAGCTCGGCGAGGTCGGCCTCGTCGTCGAACAGGCCGCGCGCCTTCAGCTCGAGCAGCGCCGCCACGAGCACGAGGAACTCGCCGCA